>JBEANV010000502.1:0-7834 GCA_041165285.1 Pseudomonadota bacterium
TGCCCTGCATCTCGTCGCAGCCCAGGTGCAACAGCACATCACGCTGCAACGGCGTCTCCACCCCTTCGGCCACCACCTTCAGGCCCAGCGAGCGCGCCAGCGCGATGACGGCCGTGACAACGGCTGCGCTCTGGCTTTTCACGCCCAGATCGCGGACGAAGGACCGGTCGATCTTCAGCTCGCTGATGGGCAACTGCGTCAGATATGCCAGCGAGGAGTACCCGGTGCCAAAGTCGTCGATGGCGATCTCCACACCGATCTGCGTCAGGCGGTGCAAATCCGGGATGACGCGGTCGAGGTTCTTCATCAGCCCGGTTTCGGTGATTTCCAGCTCCAGCGACCGTGGCGCCAGACCGTGCCGCTCGGTGGCGGTGCGGACCAGATCGACCAGATCGGAACGCTCGAAAGCCCGGCTCGGCAGGTTCACCGCCACGCTCAGTTCCACGTCGTAGACGTCCCGCCACACGCCGATCTGGCGCGCCACCTCGCCGATCGCCCATTCGCTCATCGGCACGATCAGCCCGGTCTCCTCGGCCAGCGGAATGAACTCACCCGGCTGCACCAGCACGCCGTCACGCCGCCAGCGCATCAGCGCCTCCACGGCCACCACGGTGGACGACCCCACATGCACCTTGGGCTGGTAATGCAGCACCAGCTCGTTGCGGTCGATCGCCTTGTGCAGCGCGCTCTCCAGCTCCAGCCGCTCGCGGCCCTTGCCAGCCAGATGGGGCTGGTAGACCTGCAGCGCGTTGCGCCCGGCCGCCTTGGCGGCGTACATCGCCACGTCCGCGTTGCGCAGCAGATCGACCACGCTCACCCCATCGCGCGGAAACAGCCCGACGCCGACGCTGGCGGTGACGAAATACTCGCGCCCGCCCAGCACCACCGGTTCGCGCATCGCCTCCAGCACACGCTGCGCAACCCGCACGGCGTGGGCCTCGTCCTCGATCTCGGGCAGCAGTGCCACGAATTCATCCCCACCCAGCCGGCCAACGGCCTCCAGCGACCGGTGCGAGCGCAGCACGGCGGCATCGATGCTCATGTCGGCGATCTGGTCGCAGTGGTGGACGCAGGTGCGCAGGCGCCGGCCGATCTCCACCAGCAGCTCGTCGCCCTGCCCGTGCCCGAGCGTGTCGTTGATGTTCTTGAAGCGGTCCAGGTCGATCAGCAGCAGGGCAAATCCGTGGCCCATGCGGCGGGCCTGCTCCAGCGCACGCTCGGCGCGCCAGATGAGCTGGCGCCGGTTGGGCAGACCGGTGAGCGCATCGAAGTTGGCCAGGTGCCGGATCTTGTCCTCGATCAGCCGGCGGTCGGTCACGTCCTGAAGGATGCCGGTGTAGGCGCACAGGCCGCCCTGGTCGTCGAACTCGGGCTCGGCCTCGACATGCACGATGCGCTCGCGGCCATCCGGCAGGCGGATCGTCACGTCGCTGTCGAGCACCGTGCTGTGCCGCACGACATCGCGCAGCAGAGGCGCCATCACCCGGCGCGCGCCCGGGACCAGCAGGCGCATCACCTCCTGCACGGACAGCGGCGCACGCGGACCGTGGCCGATCACCCGCAGCGCCTCGGGCTCCAGGTGCAGACCGCCGCCAAGGCGCCAGTCGAAGCTGCCCATGCGGGCCAGATCCTGGGCGCGGGCCAGCTTGGCGCGGCTGCGCAGCAGCTCCATCTGGATGTGCGAGGTACGCAGGAGGTAGCGCAGCCGCCCCGCCAGCAGGCTCCAGTGGTGCGATTTGACAAAAAAGTCGGTCGCGCCCGCATCGAAGGCGCGCTCGATCGAGGCCTCGTCGTCCAGTCCGGTCAGCATCAGCACCGGCATCAGCTCGAAGCCGGGCAGGTCGCGCAGCGCCTCGCAGGTGCGGAAGCCGTCCATGCCGGGCATGACCGCGTCCAGCACCAGCACGTCCGGCGACCAGTCCGCCAGCATGCCCAGCGCGGCCCGCCCCCCGGTGGCCTCGTTCACCGTGAAACCGCGCTCGCGCAGCGCAGCGCCCGTGAGCAGCAGGTTCACCTCGTCGTCATCGACGAGCAGGATGCGGGGCTGGCGTTCAGCGCCGGGCGCCATGGTGGGATGTTCTGGATTCAATCGTGGCCTTCCCGCTCAATCTGTCCGCAGGGACAGCTTGTGTTGCACACCGTCCTGCACGCGCTGCATCTCGCCACGCAAGGTGTCGAGCTGCGGCGCAAGTTCGACCACACCGGCTCCGCGCCGCAGCGATTGCTCCAGCTCGACGCACAGCGCAGACAAGCGCAGCGCCCCCAGGCTGTTGGACGAGGACCGCAGCGTGTGGGCGACGTGGTGGACCGCCGACAGATCCAGCCCGAGCGGTCCGGGATCCAGCATCGGCATCAGCCGGCTGATCGACGCATCGAAGGCCTGCATCACCCGGCACACCAGCTGGTTGCGTCCACTCGGATCGAGGTCGTGCAGGCGCTGCATCGCGGTCGCATCCAGCAGGGGTGGCTCGTCTTCCAGCGCCAGGAACAGGGTCGGCTCGGTCTGGCACTGCGGATCCTGGGCATCTTGAGTGGCCTCGGCCGCCAGCGCGCCCGGTGCAGTGCGTGCAGCGGCCTCGATGTCCACGGCCCCCCGCCGCCCCAGCCGACCGCCCACATAGCGCCCCAGCATCGCCAGCAACTGCCCTTGCCGGTAGGGCTTGGACAGGTAGGCATCGAAACCCAGCGCCAGAAAGCGCTCCTCGTCGCCTTCCAGCGCGTTGGCGGTGACGGCCACCACCGGCGTCTGTGGCGGCGTGATGAAGGTGAAACGCTGTGTCGGGCCGCGCCGCAGCCATTGCAGCGCCTCCACGCCGTCCATGCCGGGCATCTGGATGTCCATGAGCACAAGATCGAACAAGTCCTCGCACAGCGCGCGCAGGCCCTCCAGCGCAGAACCCGCCACCCGCACGCTGCAGCCCATGCGCTGCAGCATCTGGTTCATGACTTCCTGGTTGACCGGGTTGTCCTCGACCACCAGCACCGAGGCACCGAGCTGCGGCATGTGGACCTCCGCCTCCTGGCGCGCGGCGGCGATGCCGAGGATGGCCTGGCGCAGCTCGGCCTTGCGTACCGGCTTGTGGATGAAGCGCACAAAACCAGCCTCCTGCGCCACCCGCACATCGTCGGGTGCGGCCACCGACGACAGCAGCACCAGTTGCGTCTGGCCGATCAGACCGTCCGCGCGCAGTTGCTGCGCCAGCTCGATGCCATCCATGCCCGGCATGTGCCAGTCGATCAGCGCCAGATCGAAGGGCGGCACGTCCAGCGGCAGCGTGCGCAGCAGTTGCAGCGCCTGCTCGCCATCGCCGACCAGCGTCACCCGCAGGCCCCAGGCGGTCAGCATGTTCTCCAGCACGGTGCGGTTGGTGGGATGGTCATCGACCACCAGCACGCGGATGCTGGGCATGGTCGTCGTGTCACCCAGCCCCTGGATCGATGCGGCGTCGCCCGTGCCAGCCCCCACCGGCAGCGTGAAGCTGAACTCCGAGCCGATGCCCGGCTGGCTGCGCACCGTGATGGCCCCCCCCATCAGCTCGACCAGCTGGCGCGAGATGGCCAGCCCGAGCCCCGTGCCGCCATAGCGCCGCGACAGGCCGACGTGGGCCTGCGTGAAGGCGTTGAACAGCCGCGACAGCATGTCCGTCGCGATACCGATGCCGGTGTCGCGCACCGAGAACACCAGCAGCACATTGCCCGCCACCGACACCGCCGCGTGGTTCAGATCGACCGTGATCTCGCCGTGTTCCGTGAACTTGATCGCGTTGGACACCAGGTTGGTGAGCACCTGGCGCAGCCGCAGCGGATCGGCCACCACCGTCCCCGGCAAGCCGGGGGCTTCGCGGAAACTCAGCTCCAGGCCTTTCTCGTGTGCCCGTGGCGCCAGCAGCTCCAGCGTGTCCTCGACCACGCTGCGCAGCGAGAACTCCGACAGCGCCAGTTCGAGCTTGCCGGCCTCGATCTTGGCGAAGTCGAGCACGTCGTTGATGATCTCCAGCAGGCTCTCGCCCGAGCGGTAGACCGCCTCGGCAAAGCGGCGCTGGCGGGCATTGAGCGTGGTGCCGAGCAGCAGCTCGGTCATGCCGAGAATCCCGTTCATCGGGGTGCGGATCTCGTGGCTCATCGTCGCCATGAACTGGCTCTTGGCTCGGCTGGCGGCCTCGGCCGCGTCGCGGGCAGCCTGGAGCTGCAGTTCGCGCTCGCGCTCTTCGGACACATCGTCGATCAGCCCGTAGACGCGGATCTCGCCGTCCTGCAGCACACGGGTGCGCGTGCGCTGGCGCAGCCACCGCACCCCGCGCTGCGGATGGCGGATGCGCACGGTGACGTCCGTGCTGACCGAATGCGGCTCATCCAGCCGCTGCTGCTCCAGCAGCCGCACATCCTCCGGCAGCACCCGCAGCGGCAGCAGCTCGGCGTGTGGCAGCACCTGCGACGCCACCAGCCCGAGCATGTCGTACACCCGGGCACCAATGTAGAAGTAGCTGTCCCGGCGCGGGTCGGTGACGAACACGCCCTCGTCGATCGATTCGACCAGCTCGCGGTAGCGCTCTTCGGACTCACGCAACTGCTGCGCATCGCGGCGCTGCTGGGTCACGTCGCGGAACTGGCAGATCACGACCGTCGGCCGCCCCAGCCGGTTGCACACCGCGACGTAGCGGGCGCTGATCACGCGGTCGCCGTCGGCGGTGGATCGCTCGAACTCGTGCTCGATGGCGTCGTGGCTTTCCACCGCCCGCGTCAGGCAGTCCTGCACGCGCTGCTGCACGCCATGCCCCAGCAGCTCGTCCAGATCCCAGCCACCGACCTGCGCGCTGTGGGCCGAGAACTCCAGCTCCGCGTGCCGGTTCAGCGAGACGACCCGGAATTTCTGCGCATCCAGCACCACCAGACTGATCGGGATGTGCTCGGTCAGCACCGCCAGCAGCGCCCGGCCCTCGTCGATGCCGAACTCGCGCTCCTTGCGGTCGCTGATGTCGCGGCAGACACAGACCACCTGCGGGCGCCCGGTGGTTTCGTCCACCACCACCTGCGCGTCAATCTCCAGCCAGTAGGGATCACCGGGCAGCACGTCGTCCAGCCCACGCCGCGCCACGAACTCGCGCACGAAGTCATCGCCACGCGTCAGGCATTCGCGCAGCAGCAGCGCCAGCCGAGTGTCGTCGGCGTCGCCGAGCAACACGTCCCACAGCGTGCGGCCGCAGATCTTGCTCGGCGCATGCCCCGTCGCCTGCACAAAGGCGGGATGCGCCCACTCGATGACCCCTTCGGCATCGGTGATGACCGCGCCCCGCCCGACCCGCGCCGCCAGCAGCGCAACCCGCGCCAGCCGCTGCGCGGCGAGTTCCGCCTCGCGCACCTGCTCGTCACGGGCCGCCAGATGGCCCAGGTGCAGCCCGACCAGCTCCAGCAACTGGCGCAGCGCCGGCGTCGACTCCGCCGGGTTGTGGAACTCGATCGCCGCAACCGCGCAGTGCCGGTGCACCACCGGCAGCGCCAGCACCTCGCGCACGCCCGCCGGCCGCCACGGCAGCGTCGGCGCCGTGGGCGACAGCACCGCCAGCACCGGCCGCAGCAGCGCCAGTGCGGTGCCCAGCGGCGCCTCGCTCGCATGGGTGGTGACCAGCTGGCCCAGGTCGATCAGCTCTTCGGTCGGGCTGTCGAGCAAGGCCCAGGGCTGCACCAGCGCACCCTCGTCGCTCCAGTCGCTCACACGCAGCAGGCACGACCCGCTGGTCCTCAGCCACAGGCTGAGCACTGGCGCCACCAGGCACAGCCCTTCCTGCAGCGTCGCCGCCAGATGCAGGCGACGCGACAGCAGCAGCGCCTGGGTCTGGGCCTGCTCGTCGGAGATGCGCGGTGCCGGCGTGTCAGCGCCGGACACGGTGATCAATCCATCTTCCTCACCCAGCTGGCCCGGGCCGGTGCTCACGCAGATGTCGAGCGACCACGGGTGGTCGGTCGTGCGGGCATCGTCGGTCAGGGGCATGGCGGTCTGAGGCGAAGTTTTCAAATCGGGCGCCTAAGCATAGGTGCAGCCAGCACCCTCTCCGACACACCGGATGACCTAACCGCGCAATTTCGCCGAAGTCTCTTCCATGGTGTCCACCTCCTTGCAACAGCGGCGGACCCACAGGAAACCTGTCCCTACAATCGTTGACATGTTGTCACCCCCCGAGTCCGGACTGCGCCCTGCGACACGGGCCGTGCTGCTCTATCTGACGGCGCTGGCCCTGATGGTCTCGGCGCAGTGGCTGGCTCAATCCCTGAGCCCCCCCACCGCAGCCGGCCGCCTGGGCTGGGCACTGGCACTGCTAGGCACCGGATGGGTGGCCGTCGCCTGGCTGTGGCGATCCGGTATCGCACCGCGCGCGGCCGCGCCGACCGACGGCCTGCGTCTCACCACCGCCGAGTCGCTGACCCTGCAGACGCAGCTGCTGCGCGGTCTGCCCGGTCCTGCGCTGCTCGTGCGGACCAGCGACGCGGCACCCCGGCTGCTGGCCTGCAACAACGCCGCCCAGGCAACGCTGCCCGCCGCCGGAACACCCGCGTTGTCCCGGATGGTCCAGGAGCTGCTGGTCCGGAGCCGCGGCGGAGACAGCGGCGTGCAGCGCCTGGAGTTGCCGGGAGGCTGTAGCGTCCTCTGGCTGCCCCCGGCACAAACGGCACTGCCGCAGGCCGAGCCACTCGCACCGCCCCACCCAACCCCTTCCACCACCGCCGCCGCCGCACCTGCGGACGACGACCGCGCCGCCATCGTCTACACCGTCTCGCACGACCTGCGCGCACCGATCCGCGTCATCGAAGGCTTCACACGCATCGTCCGCGAGGACTACGGCCACCTGCTCGACCGCGTTGGCAACGACCACCTGGAACGTGTCCTCGGCGCCGCCGCCCGCATGAACAGCATGATCGACTCGCTGCTGGCGCTGTCGCGGCTCTCGACACAGGCGGTCGAGCAGGTACCGGTCGATCTGTCGGCACTGGCAGCCCAGGTGATGGAGGAGCTGCGCCAGCAGGCACCCGAGCGCCAGGCCGACATCCGCATCGAACCCGGACTGGTGGCACGGGGCGACCCGGTTCTGCTGCGCTCGGTGCTGGACAACCTGCTGGGCAACGCCTGGAAATACGCTTCGCGCCGCGACGTGACGCGGATCGAGTTCGGAACAACCACCGAGGGCGGCCGACGAGAGTTCGTCGTGCGCGACAACGGCGCCGGCTTCGACATGCGCTTCGCCACCAAGCTGTTCGGTGCGTTCCAGCGCATGCACGGTGCCACCGAGTTCCCGGGCACGGGCATCGGGCTGGCGTCGGTGCGCCGGATCATTCGCCGACACGGCGGTGACATCCGCGCGGAAGCCGCGGTCAACGAAGGCGCGCGCTTCTACTTCACGCTCGGCTGAGCGGCTGAATCAGCGCAAGTTGCTCCAGCGCCTCGACCGTGGCCGCGCAGGTCTGCTCCAGACCGCGCCCTTCCTGCACCGCCAGGTGTTGCAGCCGCGCCAGCGCCGGCGCGCGGGCCAGCGAGAACCGGTGCATGACGATGCCAACCGCCATCGCCACCACGCTTGGCAGCGCGGCGGCATCGACCGCCACCTCGACGGAGGCGGGCACTTCAGGCGCCGGTACCGCCGCCGCCAGGTCAACCGGCGCGGCGGACCGCAGGCGCACGGTCTCCAGCGCCGACGCCACCGCCGGCACCAGTTGCGCGAGGTCCAGCGGCTTGACCAGCAGCGCCAGCGCGCCGAGCGCCCGGATCCGCGCCAGCGTCGCCTCGTCCGAGAAGGCCGACAGGAACATGAACGGGATCTGCAGCGCCTCGCGCAGGTAGTGC
>JBEANV010000503.1:0-3184 GCA_041165285.1 Pseudomonadota bacterium
TGCAAGAAGCGTCCTTGCTGCTGGTATTGGAGGAACGCCGTCGTCCCTGCTACGCCACCAGGCAGGCTGACATCACCATTGGGCGCCCCACCAACACCGCCAGACCCAATGGTGACGGAGAGAATGTCGCCAGGCGTTACCACCTGTGGTTGGCCGAGCATCAATGACCCTGCGCCACCCGCGCCGCCGCCAGAGAACACCCGCCCGCTCGCACCGCCGTTACCAGACCCGATCATGTTGACGAAGCAAGCCGTCACCCCGTCCGGCACGGTCCAGCTACCGGATGAGTTGAACGTGACGGAGCGCAGGGTGCCCATTACCCCACCCACATCACTAGTACGCGACCAGAGCCGCCATTGCCGCCTGCGCCATTGGTGCCAGTGACACCGCCCGATCCGCCACCGCCCGCACCCGTGTTGGCCGTTGCATTCGATCCACCAGCGCCACCACCACCACCGGCGCCGCCGATGGCGTAGACCGTCGCGCCACCGCCGCCGCCACCGCCCTGCGTGCTGGCTGTCACGCCGCGCGCAGCGCCCGTAGTGAATCCTGCCGCCACGCCGCCAGTCGCCCCGCTGGTGGTCGTTGCGCTCGATCCGCCGCCACCACTGGAGCCGCCGTAGTGCTGCGGAGATTCGATGGTGCCCACCGCGCCGGCTGATGGAGGATTACCGAAAGAACCACCGGCCCCTCCTCCTGGACCACCGCCCGCACCGCCGCTCATGGCGGTAGATGAGCCGCCAATACCACCCCTGCCACCGAGCACCACGAAGGTCGAGCCGAAGGAGGAATTGCCGCCATCGCCGCCAGTCGCCACGCCAGCGCCAGTTGCGCCGCCCGTGCCCCCGATGCCCACTGTGACCGTTACGCTGCCGCTGGCAGTGACAGGAACCGGCAGGTTGACCACGTACTCACCCGCACCACCGCCGCCAGCGCCGAGCGCATTGGTCGACGTGCCGCCGCCCCCGCCACCAGCGACCATCGTTACCCACACCCCAGACACACTGGCAGGGACGTTGAAGGTGCCATCAGACAAGAACTCCTGCGACTGAAGGAAGCCGCCAGTGCCGGTGCCGGTGGGGCCGGTGGCGCCAGTCCCGCCCGCCCCGGTCGGTCCAGTTGCCCCGGTAGCGGCAGTTGCGCCGGTCGCGCCCGTAGGACCAGTCGGTCCTGTGCCGCCACTGCCACCGCCCATCGCGCAGAGTTCGATGTCGTACAGCGCCGCCGCGTTGATGCGCCCGGTGGCGTAGTCGCAGCGGCTGAAACTGGCCGCCGTCGAATAGTCGGCCGCGCGCTCTACCGTCAGGATATTGGTCACATAGTCGACCGCCGTGACCTTGACGATTTCCCACGTCGAGGGCGGATTCAGGTTCTGCTGGAAGCTGTAGCGATCAACGAGCGTGAGGTAGAACCAGTCCCCCGCCGCGAGTTGCGCTCCCTCGAACAGCATGTTGCTGGTCGAGTCGACCTCGATGGTCGTCTGCGACGTGTTGACCGCCTCCGCAATCTCGGTGAACAGGAAGTTCTGGAACTGTACGCAGGCCATTATCGCGGCCTTCCAAGTAGTTTGGCGATCTGCCAGCCAAGGTCGTCCATCTGTCTTTTTTGCTCTGCCTCAGATTGCCAGATGTCGCCCAGCGTGGTTTTACCTTCACGCATCGGCGTGGTGCCGTACCACGACTGCAAGCCACCAGTCCTATCCTCATTGGCTTGATTGCGCTGCTGCTCCAACGTCTGGTTTTCCAGCAGGCGATGCTGCTTCTGCATCAACTGGCCAGCCTCCCTAGAACCCTGCGCGCTCGGCTGCTTGCCGCTCATCAACAGATACAGCATCGGGAGAAACAGATCACCAAGATCAGTTGTCGGTTTGGTTGGCATTTGTCTACCCCAGTAGGCTTCCGCCCACGATCTGGGCATCAATGAGTTCATCTCCACCACCGTCGCCACCAGTCCCGCCACTTGCAAACGTCGGCGGGGGAGTGGGGCGCGTCCACGGCGGCGCTTGGTTGTCGGGCACCCCGCGCACGAAGTCCTGCGGGTTGCGGATTTCAATGCAGCGGAAACACACGCGGCAGTTGTCCCAGCGCAGGAACATCTGGCTCGCCTTCTGCTTCAGGTAGCACTCGTCACACCGGGCGTTCCAATCACCATGAACCCAGTGATCGGCCGGCCCCTTCTGCACCATGCGATTGCCGCCCGAGGCTGCGCCGTAGCCCCTGCCGCCAGAACGTGTGTTGTAGGCCATCAGAAAGTCAATCCATTGAAGGATGCGAGGTCAGCCACGTCGACTCCGTTTACCGATGCGATGTCAGCCACGGCGAGTCCGTTGATAGAGGCCAGCGTTCCAGACGACGCCTCCCTCAGCGCGACCGTTCCGCCGAAACTCTCATCGAGTCCGCTCGCTGCATTAGAGAATGCCCCGGGATTCTCCGACCCGGCCGCAACAACCGCCTTCGATCCGACGCAGGTGATATTTGTTGCCGGTAGAATTTGTGTGCCGTCCTCAACGACGCTGTACCCAGACGGCATTGTCCAAGTCCCGGTGGCGTGACCTGACGCGCCCATCCCGAACGCAACGACGAGCGTGTTCGCCTCGGTCGTGACAACCGCCGGGCAATCCGGGGTTGACGATACAGTGCTAACGGCGCTGTATGCAGCAACATCAATCGGGCTACCGTCAGTCGCGCAACCAGAGAAGCATGAAACCGTCGCCTCTGTGTAGGCGGTGTTGTTAGCGCCCGCCGCAAAGCCGGGGGGCGATGCGCCACGCCTGATCCAGTACAGGCGCCCATCGACAACCCCGTCAGTGTTGTCAAAGTAATTCAGCAAGGTCCAGCCGCCCGTCGGACCAACGAAGCTGGCGCCAGCCCTGATCCATGCTATCCAATAGAACAGGATGTCGTTCTCGGCGGCACCATCCGGCTCTGCTGGCGTAACCTCGTCAGCAACACCAGCCACGAGAGAAGAACCTACAAATGTGATGGCCATGGTTATCTCGTAGGTATGAACAGCAGATTGGTGTCATACGTGGGCAGGAACACCACGCCGCCGAGGAAGTCGAACCAATGCACCCGCGTCCACCATCCGTTCGCCGGCTCTGGCACATCGGCAAGTTTGGTCGCCGCCCCAGTCGTCGGGTTGATCGACCAGACGTGACCCGGCGCATAGATGGTCGTCAGGTCCG
>JBEANV010000504.1:0-3887 GCA_041165285.1 Pseudomonadota bacterium
TTTGCCGCCATCGCCACCAACCTCGCGGTGGTCGCCTGCGGGCGCTACGAATTCGCGCTGCCGCTGGCGCGGGGCGACGGCGAGGCGGCAGCGCTGCGCCAGTTGTGCCTGCGCCTGCTCGGGCTGGTGGCGGGACTGGCCAGTCTGGGCGGGCTGGGCTGGGCGTGGTGGAGCGGACTGGCGTGGGCGCTGTGGCTCGGGCCGGCGGTGGCGGTGGGCGGCGCGCTGTCGCTGGCGACGATGTGGGCGACGCGGGCCGAGCGGTTTTCCTCGCTGGCGGTCGCGCGGGTGCTGCAGTACGGCGGCGCAGCGCTGGCGCAGGCGGTGGCCGGGTGGCTGCACGGCGGGGTGGTCGGACTGGTGGTTGCGCCCATCGCGGCACAAACACTGGCCATGCTGCTGCTGCGCGGCCGGGCGGTGGCGCCCGCGGCGGACATACCGCCGCTGCGCGACACCGCCCGCCGCTACAAGGAATTTCCGCTGCTCAACACGCCGCACGCTTTCCTCGGTGCGCTGCAGGACACCGTCTCGCTGGCGCTGATCGCCGCGACGCTCGGCCCGGCCGCTGCCGGCTTCTGGGGGCTGGCGCTGCGGTATCTGAAGGCGCCCGCCACGCTGGTCGGCAGCGCCGTGTCGCAAGCCCTCTACCCGCAGCTCGCTGCCAGAGGCCCCGGGCCGACACGGGCAGCGCGCGCAGCGGTGCGGCGGATCATGGCCGTGCTGGGCGCGGCGGGGCTGGCGCTGGTGGCGGGGCTGTGGGCGCTCGGGCCGTGGGTGTTCGAGCGGTTGTTCGGCGCCGAGTGGCGCCAGGCTGGGGAACTCTCGCGGACGCTGGCGCCCTACATCGGGGCACACTTCGTGGCGGCGCCGCTGGCCGTGGTGACGATGGCCTGGGGCGCGCAGGCGTGGGCGCTGCGGCTGGCGCTGTGTGGGCAGGCGGCGTTTGTCGGCGCGCTGGCCCTGGGCTTGCATCTGGGGGGACTGGCCGGCGCGGGCTGGGGCGTCTCGGCGGCGATGGCCGTGTATTTCGGCTGGTATTTCTGGCGGCTGGCCACCTGGCCCGTCGCGGACTGAACAGGACAAGGATCAACCGGAGTGGGAATGCTGAAACTGCGTGCGGCACTGAACCGCTGGCGACGCCGACTGGTGCGCGGGCTGCAGTTCCGCGTGCTGTTCGGCGAGCGCTCGCAGGGCCGCCTGCTGCCGCACACGCGCATCTCGCCGTCCACCTGCATCGAGTGCGAAGACCGCCTCGTGCTGGCCGACCACGTCTACATCGGCCACTTCAACCTGCTCGACGCCAGCGGCGGCCTGACGATCGACGAAGGCGTGCAGATCACCAGCCACTGCGCCATCGTCACGCACAGCTCGCACCGCAGCCTGCGCCTGCTCGGCCGCACCTTCGGCACCTGGGAAGGCCCGGGCGAGCGCCCCGGCTGGATCAGCGGCCCGGTCCACATCGGCGCCTACAGCTTCATCGGCCCGCACAGCGTCATCGAGGCAGGCACGCACCTGGGACGCGGCACCATCGTCTGCGCTGGCGCCCGAGTGCGGGGGACATTTCCGGATTTCGCGGTTCTCGATGGCGCACCGGCCCGGGTGGTCGGTGACAGCCGCGACGGGGATGCGACACTGCTTCGACAATATCCAGCATTCAGGGTGAACCACGACGCTTGGGCCGCTGCGCCCGAGTCCGACGACCGCGACCGCCGACGCCCATGACCCGACCGTATCGCCCCCTCGTCGATCTCCCGCCCGCCACCGACCCGCCCGCCTACGGCCGCTGGCGCCACGTCCTGATCGGCGACGGCGAAAGCCCGCACCTGCTGAAATGGGCCCGGGCGCTGGCGCCGCAGGTCGATCTGTGGGTGGCGTCGAGCCGCGGCTTCCTGCCCGGGTTCGACGACCTCGTGCCGCCGCGCGGACGCCTCGCGCTCGGTGAATCGATGGACCACTCGGGCGGCAATGTCGGTCTCCTCAAGCGCCTGCCGGAACTCGGTCGCTGGCTGCAGGAGGTGGATGCCGACTGGCTGCATCCGCATTACCTGACCTCCCACGGCACGCTCGCCATGGGCGCCAAGAAGGGCTGGAAGCTGCGCGGGAAGCTCGTCGGCTCGGCCTGGGGCAGCGACATCCTCGTCACCCCGCAGCGCGGGCCGCATTACCGCTGGGTGACGACCCAGATCCTCAAGGCCTGCACGCTGACCACCAGCGACTCCGAGCACATGGCCGCGCAGATGCGCAAGCTGGGTGCGGGCGAGGTGCGTGTCTTCCCCTTCGGGCTGGAAACGATGCCGCCGCGACCGCCGCACAAGGCGCCGTGGACCTTCTTCGCCAACCGCGGCCTGGAGCCGATCTACCGGCCCGACCGGGTGATCACCGCGTTCGCGTCCATCGTCTCGGCTTACCCGGAGGCGCGGCTGACCATCGCCAACGATGGCTCGTTGCGCGCCGCACTTGAACAGCGTGTGGGCGAGCTGGGCCTGGCGAACCACATCGAGTTCGTGGGCCGGCTCGACGCCGAAGCGCAGGCACGCTGCTACGAACGCGCCCAGTGGTACCTGAGCCTGCCGTCGAGCGACTCGGTGGCGGTGTCGGTGCTGGAGGCGATGGCCTACGGCTGCATCCCGCTGCTGTCGGACCTGCCGGCCAACCACGAGCTGGTGCGCTCGGGCCTGAACGGGCTGATCCTGACCAACGCACCGATCGAACTGATGAACCTGCCCCAGCAGCTCGCGCCGCTGCTGCCGCAGGCGGTGCAGATCGGCCGTGACAACCACGAATGGGTGCGGCTGCACGGGCAGTTCGCGCCCGCGGTGGAAGGGCTGCTCGGGCGGCTGGCCGAACTCATGTGACCCCTCGCGCTGCGGCATGAACATCCTCTACCTGAACCACTACGCCGGCGCCCCCGCGCTGGGCATGGAATACCGGCCCTACTACCTCGCCCGCGAGTGGACCCGCCTGGGCCACCGGGTGCAGATGGTCGCCTGCGCCACCTCGCACGTGCGCACCACCGCCCCGGTCCACCGCGACCACCCGATCAACGCCCCGACCCGCCAGGACATCGACGGCATCGACTACCTCTGGTTTCCCGGTCCGCCCTACCAGGGCAACGGACTCGGGCGGGTGAAAAACATCTGGGCCTTCCTGAGCCAGGTCTGGCGCGCCTCGCGGCGCATCGCCACGCAGTTCCGCCCCGATGTCGTGATCGCGTCGAGCACCTACCCGATGGACATCTGGGTGGCGCGGCGGCTGGCGCGCATGGCGCGGGCGAAGCTGGTGTTCGAGGTGCATGACCTCTGGCCGCTGTCGCCGATCGAGCTGTCGGGCATGTCGCCGAAGCACCCGTTCATCCTGCTGTGCCAGAAGGCCGAGGACGACGCCTACCGCGACGCGGACGTGGTCGTCTCGATGCTGCCGAAGGTCCACGACCACATGGCCGGGCGCGGGCTGGACCTGAAGAAACTGCACATCGTCCCGAACGGCATCACGCTCGACGAGTGGACCGGCGAGCTGCCCGCCTTGCGACCGGATGTCGCGGCAGCGGTGGCGCAGGCCCGCGCACGCGGCGCCACCGTCGTCGGTTACGCCGGCTCGATGGGTTTGCCGAACGCGCTCGACACCCTGCTAGACGCGATGCAGCGGCTGAAGGCGCGGGGCGCGCAGATCGCCCTCGTCATGGTCGGTGGTGGCCACGAGCGCGATCGGCTCGCGGAGCGCGTGCGCACCGAGGGGCTGGCACAGGTGCAGATGCTGCCGCCCATCGCGAAGGCGCAGATCCCCGCCTTCCTCGCCGAGATCGACATCGCCTACATCGGCTGGCAGCGGGTGCCGATCTACCGCTTCGGCATCGCGCCGAACAAGCTGATGGACTACATGATGGCCGG
>JBEANV010000505.1:0-3624 GCA_041165285.1 Pseudomonadota bacterium
CCAGGCCGCGGTGACGGCCGCCAAGAGCAATAAAGTGGACCCCGAAAACCGGACAGTAATTTAAGCTAGCGCCGAACCAACAGGGGCAGGTCAACATGGGTGAAGCGAAGCGCAAGACGTACACGGCGTCGTTCAAGGCGAAAATCGGTCTGGAGGCGATCCGTGGGGTCAAGACGGCGAACGAGATCGGTCAGGATCATGGGGTCCATCCGGCGCAGGTAGGGCAGTGGAAGAAGGAGATCCTGGAACAGGCTGGGACGCTGTTTGAGACCAAGCGCGGACGCAAGAAGGAGGACGAGCAGGCCGAACCGGATCGGCTCTACAGTGAGATCGGGCGGCTGAAGATGGAACTGGACTGGTTGAAAAAAAAGTCCGGGGTGAGCCTGTGAGTACGCGTCGTGAATGGATCGTGCGCGACGAGGCGTTGGCGGTGAGTCGGCAATGTGCGCTGGCGGGGGTGGCCCGCTCCTGGGTCTATGGGGCACCGACGGGCGAGGCCCTGGACGAACTGGACCTGTTGCTGCTGGGTCTGATCGACGAACAGTACACTCGCCGCCCATTCTACGGCAGTCGGCGCATGGTGGTGTATCTGCGCGCGCAGGGCCACGCGGTGAACCGCAAGCGGGTGCAGCGGCTGATGCGCGTCTTGGGTCTGGCCGGGATGGCGCCCGGACCCGCGACCAGCAAGCCCCACCCGGAGCACAAGGTCTACCCTTACCTGCTGCGCGGGGTGGCGGTCACGCGCCCCAACCAGGTCTGGAGTACCGACATCACCTACATCCGCCTGGCGCACGGTTTCGCCTATCTGGTCGCCATCATCGACTGGTACTCGCGTCGCGTGCTGGGCTGGCGGCTCTCCAACACCCTGGAAGCCGGCTTCTGCGTGGACTGCCTGGAGGACGCCCTGCGGGTCCATGGCCAGCCCACGGTGTTCAACACCGACCAAGGGTCGCAGTTCACCAGCACGGCGTTCACGGGGGTCCTCCTGGACGCTGGCATCACCATCAGTATGGACGGGCGCGGGCGGGCGCTGGACAACATCTTCGTCGAGCGGCTGTGGCGATCAGTAAAGTACGAAGATGTGTATATCAAGGGCTATGCCAGCCTGCCCGAGTTACTGCTCGGGTTGACCGAGTACTTCGCCTTCTACAACGGCGAGCGCCCTCACCAATCCTTGGGTGATCGCACACCCGATGACGTGTATCGGTCAGGGGACGGCGGCGGGGCCAGCATCGTGGATCGCTTCGGCGAGCACGCCGCGCCCGCGGCCACGGTGCGGGAGGCGGCGTAGTGCGGGCGGACTCCGTGTGGACAAAGCGTGAATGTCGCAGTAGCGACCGTGTGGACAAGCCGGGGACAACGCGCCGTGGGCGCGTTGCCCCCACCTTGCCCACACTCATTCACCCTTTGCCCACACTGCGCCGCACGAGCGCCGGAGTTGGCGGAGGACGCCTGCGGCGCAATAACAATAAATTCTTTAATTTTAATCGCTACGCGAATGCCGTCTTAACGACCGCTCCGCCGTGGCTGGGGCAGCGCCAAACCGCTGCGATTAACGAGGGCGCGATAGCTTAAATTCGGGGGGAAACTGTCCTGGACATGGGGTCCACTTTACCTGATGGATGCCCATCACTACCTGGGCGCGCTGCCGAAGATCGGGCATACCCTGTGGTATGTCGCCAGTTGGCAGGGCCAGTGGTTGGCGCTGCTGAGTTTCTCGGCAGCGGCCTGGAAGTGCGCCGCGCGTGACGCCTGGATCGGCTGGGATTTTCGCCATCAATACGACCGACTGCACCTGATCGCCAACAACAGTCGCTTTCTGATCCTGCCCGAACACCACTACCGGAACCTCGCCTCGCGCGTGCTGGCCTTGTGCGAACGCCGGTTGGCCGCGGACTGGTGCGCACGCTTCGGTTACCCACTGCTGTTGCTGGAGACCTTCGTCGATCCGCGGTATTTCCACGGCACCATCTACCACGCCGCCAACTGGCGTTATGTGGGCGACACCCGGGGTTTTCGCCGCACCCGGGTCGGCTACAGCGAGGCGCCTACGGCGGCCAAGCGCGTCTTTGTCCGGCCCTTGCACGTCCACGCCCAAGCCCGGCTGTCACGTCCCATTCTCGACCCCCAGTATCGTCACGGAGCCCCCAAGATCATGTTGAGTGCCGACCAGATGGTTTCGCTATCGGCGTGTTTCGCCGATATTCCCGACCCACGCCGCGGCCAGGGACGGCGCCACCCGCTGCCCACGGTGCTGGCCATCGCCGCCGGCGCCATCCTCTGCGGGATGCGCGGCTACAAGGCCATCAGCCTGTGGGCGCAGGACTTAAGCCAGCAGGCGCGAGCGCGTTTTCGCTGTCGTTACCGCGACCGTCGCTACCTGGTGCCCAGCCGCACCGTCCTGCGCGAGGTGCTTACCCGCGTCGACCCGGACGCGCTCAGCGGCGCGGTGCAACGCTGGAACCTGCAGCACGCCGACGACGAGGCACTGGCCATCGACGGCAAGACGATGTGCAATGCCATCGACGAGGAGGGCCGTCAGACCCACATCCTGGGCGTCGTCGGCCACCAAAGCCAGACCTGCTACACCCAAAAAAAGTCGGCACCCTGCCCGTAGAAGGCCGCGACGAGGTCAAGCAAACCAATGAGATCGGGATGGTCATACCGGTCTTGGAGGCGCTGGACATCACCGGCAAGACCATCACCACCGACGCCCTGTTGACCCAGCGCGCGCTCGCTGAGTACCTGCGCGATCACGACGCTCACTACGTCTTCACCGTCAAAGACAACCAGCCGACCCTGCTGGCGGATCTCCGCCTGATGTTCGAGGGTCGCGGTCAGCCCGACTTCCGCGAGCCGCCCACCCTGGCCCATGGCCGCATCGAACAACGCGCGATCTGGACCACCACCCACCTTAATCACTACCTCCATTTTCCGGGCGTCGGCCAGGCGTTTGTCATCGAGCGCCACACCGTGAACAAGAAAACCGGCAAGACCTCCACCGAGACCGTCTACGGGGTGACGAGTCACACCCCAGCAACGGCCACGGCCGCGGACGTTTTGGCCTTCAACCGCGGCCATTGGACCATCGAAAATGGTTGCCACTACACCCTGGACTGGAACTGGGACGAGGACCGTTGCACTATCCGCACCGGCCACGGCCCCTCGAACATCACCACCTTACGCCGCTTCGCCATCGGCGCCATCAAGGCGAAATCCCGCGACACGGTCGCTGCCACCATCCAATGCCTGGCACGTAACGTCCGCCGGGTGTTCGATTACCTGGGGATGACTGAAAACTCCCGCCGCAGCCCGCGGGGACGGGCAGCGACGGTGGGTTAGAACGGATTTGCCGTGGCACCCCCCCCAGGGCGGAACCGTTCTAGCCACGATTCGCTGTTGCAACCGGCGGTTGTTCACGACTCTGGACAATACCCGGTCGTCCGGGTATAAAGCGCCTCGGTCCCCCACTGCCCGAGGCCCCATGCGTGAACCTTCGCGAGGTCATCCTCCATCCCGTCGCCGTGTCCGAGGAGGCGCGCTTCCAGGCCCTGATGGATGCCCATCACTACCTGGGCGCGCTGCCGAAGATCGGGCATACCCTGTGGTATGTCGCCAGTTGGC
>JBEANV010000506.1:0-3248 GCA_041165285.1 Pseudomonadota bacterium
GATGTTGGTGCCCCCACCGCTCTTGCCCACATTGCCCAGGGCCAGTTGCAGCAGGCAGCTGGCGCGCACGATGGCATTGCCGATGGTGTGCTGGGTCTGGCCCATGCACCAGACGATGGTGCCGGGGCGGTTTTCGGTGAGGATGGTGGCCACCTTCAGCGTGGTGGCCTCGTCCACGCCGCAGGCCTCGAACACCTTGTCGGGTGTCCACTTGTTGAGGCATTCCTCGCGCACCTTGTCAATGCCGTAGACACGGTCGGCGATGTACTGCTTATCTTCCCAGCCGTTCTTGAAGATGTGGTGCATCACACCGAACAGGAAGGGGATGTCGCTGCCCGAGCGGATGCGCACGTATTCGTCGGCCTTGGCCGCGGTGCGGGTGAAGCGTGGGTCGACCACGATCATCTTGCAGCCGTTCTCCTTGGCATGCAGCATGTGCAGCATGCTCACCGGGTGCGCCTCGGCGGCGTTGCTGCCGATGTAGATCGCCGCCTTGGCGTTCTGCATGTCGTTGTAGCTGTTGGTCATCGCACCGTAGCCCCAGGTGTTGGCGACACCCGCCACCGTGGTGCTGTGGCAGATGCGCGCCTGGTGGTCGGTGTTGTTGCTGCCCCAGAAGCTGATCCACTTGCGCAGCAGGTAAGCCTGCTCGTTGTTGTGCTTGGACGAGCCGACCACGAACAGCGAATCCGGGCCGCTTTCCTTGCGCAACTCGAGCATCTTTTTGCTGATCTCGTCGAGCGCCACGTCCCAACTGATGCGCTGGTACTTGCCGCCCACCAGCTTCATCGGGTACTTGAGCCGGTATTCACCATGGCCGTGTTCACGCAGGGCCGCGCCCTTGGCGCAATGCGCGCCCAGGTTGATGGGGGAGTCGAACACCGGCTCTTGGCGCACCCAGACGCCGTTCTCCACCACCGCGTCCACCGCGCAGCCCACCGAGCAGTGGCCGCAGACGGTACGTCGTACCTCGACCTTCTTGCCTCCGCCCGTGGCGGCCGATGCGGCATCCGCGGCCTCGACGCGCTTGACCAGCGTCAATTGCGAAGCGGCCAGCCCGGCGCCGACCCCCAGGCCGGAGCGGCGCAGGAAGGTGCGTCGGTCCAGTGTCGGGATCGCCCGGCCGATGCCGCGGGCCAGGCTGGACACCAGCGGGGAAGGGGACGATCCGGGCGTGGACGGGGTGGCGCGGCGGGTGAGCAGCATGGGGGGGTCTCCTGGGGGCCTCAGACCTTGGCGGTCTGGTAGTAGCGCCGGACGTGCTCGGTCAACTGGTAGCCGCCATCGGTGTCCGGGGCGGGTTTGGGCAGGGCGGCGACGGGCGTGGGCGCGGGGGTCTGGCCCGGCAGCACGGCAGCGACCGCCGCCAGTGCACCGGCGGCGCCGACGCCGGCAAACACGCGCCGACGGGTCAGCGTGGAACGCTCTGGGGTGGGGGACTGGCTCATCGAACGGGCTCCGGCAGCGTGGACTGCAGTGATTAGGTTGCGGTTATGCAAGGGCGGCAATCAGGGTCAATCCGTAAGGGTCCACGACAGTTTGTCGCACCTTGGTTGTCAATTTGTCGTGCAGTTTTGTAAGCCCCTTTGGCAAAGGACGGACAGTTTGTCGCGCAGGGGGCGTTCAGAGGGAAAACGCGGGGGTTCAAAATGGCCACGCCCTGAAAATGCCCTCGTCGCTCAGGGGCAACGCTGATGTTTTCTCGGGGGTGGCCTGTAGACTCGCCGGGAATTACCGAGCCATTGCCGACATATTCATGTGGACCGACCCAGAAACTACTGCGCAGCCGCCGACGCCACCGACGCAGATCCGGGTGGCCGTGGTGATCGACCGGCAGCACCAGCCCAGCCGGTGGGAGGACTGGCGCTTCACGCTGGCCGACGTGACGCTGGACGACGGGCAATACGGCGACACGCCGCGCCTGCTGCGTGACGACGGCAAGGCGGCGCAGTTCCTGTTCCCCGGCCTGCCGGTCGAACTGCGCCGCGACGAGGGCGAGGGCTATTTTCTCAACCTGACCTCGGGCGCGCCGGTCTGGTTCGTGATGTGGCGCATCGACGAGGAAGATCCCTCGCGCGCTTGGCCCGAGCGGGTCACGCTGTCGTACAACGAGGCTGGGCGCTTGCTGGACGCGCAGGAGCGGGTCGACAACCGGCCGCTGCCCGCCGAGGTGCGCGACTGGCTGCAGGTCTACACCGACGCGTACTACCGGCCCGAGCCGAAGAAGCGCCGCCGGCCGGTGTCCTTCGTCGCGCCGGACCAGCGGGACTGACCATGGCAACCGAGACCGATCTGGAACCCGAAGGTGGCTTCCTGTCGCGCTGGTCGCGGCGCAAGGCGCAGGTGCGGCAGGGCGCGCCGGTGGCCGCGCTGCCGCCGATGCCGGTCGTGGCCAAGCCCGTGGCGCGCGTGGAACCTGTGCCCGCCACGCCAGCGCCGGTCGCCGAGCCCCCGCCGCCCGCCCAGCCCGCCCCGACACTGGCCGATGTCGCACAGCTCACCCCGGCGTCCGACTTCACCCGCTTCGTCGCCCGCGGCGTCGACCCGTCGGTGAAGAACGCGGCGCTGAAGACGCTGTTCACCGACCCGCATTTCAACGTGATGGACGGCCTCGACACCTACATCGAGGACTACGGCCTGCCCGACCCGATCCCGCTGGCGATGTTGCGCCAGATGACGCAGTCGAAGGTGCTTGGCCTGTTCGCCGACGAAGAAGACAAAGAGACCGAAGAGAAACCCGCTGATGAAAACACTGCTGTGCGACTGCAACCGGACGATGCCGCTGGACTCGGGGGCGATTGCCCGGACGCTGATGCGCACGCCGGGGGCGAGTGCGGACGGGCTGGAGACGACGCACACCCTGCTGTGCCGACGTGAGGCGGGTGCCTTCCAGCGGGCGGCCAAGGCGACCGGGCCGGGCGAGGCGCTGCTGGTGGCCTGCACACAGGAGAGCCGGCTCTTCCTCGACCTGAACGCCGAGACCGCGGGCGCGCCAGTGGTCGACGAGCGGCCGATCCACTTCGTCAACTTGCGCGAGACCGGCGGCTGGTCCCGCGATGCCAAGGCGGCCACCCCGAAGCTCGCCGCGCTGATCGCCGCTGCGCAGTTGCCGGACGCACAGCCTGTCACCACGGTGCCATTCCACTCGGCCGGCCGCTGCCTCGTGATCGGCGCGGCGGATGTGGCGCAGTCGGCGGCCGCGATGCTGCGCGACCGGCTGGCGATGACGCTGCTGGTGGACGAGGCGG
>JBEANV010000507.1:0-2888 GCA_041165285.1 Pseudomonadota bacterium
GCAGTCCTGAAAGCGGCTGATCCGAGCGTCAACGGCGCGAAGATTCCCGTTCGCAAGTACATGGAAGCCTGGGTTGCCGGAAATATCGCGCTCGAGGAGGGCCCGCTCAAGGGCGGATTCAGCTACGAGTTCATTACCGGCAAGCGGGACCGAAACCGGGGCTATTGGTACGGCCTTGTAAGGCCCGGAAAAGATCCGCAGAGGTGGGCGAACAAGTTTTTCAGCCAGATCCTGCACATCATCAACACCAACGCCAAGGGCGGCGTCTTGGTGGAGACCGGGGCTGTTGGAGACATCAAGAAGTTTGAAGAGAATTGGGCCAAATCGGACGCGGTGCAGCAGGTCAATCCCGGTGGGCTGGCAAAGATTCTCCCCAAGCAGCCGGCGAACATTCCTGCAAGCCTTTTCCAGACGATGGAGTTTGCGATCTCGAGCATTCGGGACTGCACGGGGGTGAACCTCGAGCTCCTGGGGCTGGCAGACAGGCAGCAAGCTGGCGTTTTGGAGGCCCAGAGGACTCAATCGGGCCTTACCATCCTCGCGCCCTTCTTCGCGGCCATGCGGCTGTACAGGAAGCGGCACGGAAGGCTCTTGGACTTCTACATCAAGACCTATATCAGCGATGGCCGGCTGATTCGGGTGGCGGGTGAGGAGTCGGAGCAGTACGTGAAGCTCATTCGTGAGCCGATCGATGTCGATTGCGACGTTGTGGTGGATTCCGCGCCCACAAGCAGGGATACCAAAGAGCGGACGTGGCAGATCATCGGGCCGATCCTGCAGATGTTCCAGGCGAACGGCATCCAGCCCCCGCCGGAAGTCTTGGATTACCTGCCGCTGCCTAATAGCCTCGCGCAGAAGATGAAGCAGGCGGTTGTGCAGAAGATGAGCCAGCCTGACCCGAAGCAAGAGGCCATGTTCGCTGCCGATTTGGCCAACAAGGCGGCGGATACGGAGCAGAAAGAGTCCGCGGCGGCGAAGAACTACATGGACGCGCAACAACCGGGCATCGACGCGCTGGTGCAGATGTTCGGGCCGCAACAACCGGGTGTCATGCCCGGACAGATGCCCGGACAACCCGGACAACCGGAGGGCCAGAAGCCATCCGCGCCCGACATGCAGACCGTTGCCGACGCCATTTTGATGAGCAACAACCAGCTCGCCACGATGCTCCAGCAGGGGCTTGCGCAGCAGGCGCAGACGTTCCAGCAGGGAATGGCGCAGCAGGCGCAGGCGATGCAGATGCTTGTGGCCGGAATTACCGCGCCGAAGGTGAGAAAGGCTATCCGTGGTCCGGATGGGCGCATTGAGGGTGCAACAGAGGAAATGGGTCGCTTGCAGTAGTGGCATCCACCGTCACGCTCCTACCGGACAGCTCGAGGCTGGAGGATCGCTTCTCTGGCTACGTCGCGGAGTGCGTGATCCCGCTGGGCTCGACGAAGATGTTGATTTGGATCGACCGCAGATTAGCGGCGGCGATTCCAGATGCACAGGCGGATACGGCGTGGACAATCGAGCCTTTCACGTCCTCGGATCGTGGGGTGACGTGGCAGCGGCCGCGCGGAGAACAGGCCGTCGTCGCATTCGGTGGCCCCGCGGGGGTTTCTCCAAAGGAGACCAGCAAGCTGCCGGGTAGAACAGCGAAGTCCTATGCGCTGGCCGGGGTGACGGCCAACAGCCGGCTGCGTGTGGTTCTGAAAACGCTTCGTGGGGTGCGCGTCTCCGTCTCGGTGGACTTTACGCCCTAATGGCGATCGCATTCGATGTTGCGGCTGTAGACCCGCACGACAACTTCGGGGTGACGACCCTAACAACGACGCCCGCATCCACATTCGCGGCTACCGCGAATCGTGCCGTGTTCCTTGCGCTGTGCATGGGCGGCAACGGGTCAACGAATTTCGCATCGACCGCTGGTGGTGTAAGTGGCTCGGCCATATCTGGAACGGATAGCGGCACGGCGCAGACCGAGCGCGTCCTGGCGCACGGGGTAACCGCTCCGGCATCCGGCTCCCAGACCGGCAACATGACCTGGACGACGGCCCAGGACGCGGTGCTGATGATAGCGGTCTTCAATGGGGTAGACCAGAGCACCCCGTTCGTCAATGGCGCGACGGCTAACGGAGCCTCGGGAACTCCGACGATCTCGCTCTCGGCGAGCTCGGGCAATTTGTCGGTGGCGGCGCTCAATGCCAAGTTCACCCCTGCCAGCCCGACGCAAACGACGCGGGTAGCGAACGAGAACAACAGCACCACGATTACCACGCTGACGACGGGTGCTGGTGGCGCGACACACGCGTGGGGCTCTGACTTCCTGCCGTGGTGCATCTCGGCGTGCAACGTCAAGGCCATTCCGGCAACCGTTGCCCTCACGGGCACGGCGATGTCCACGATCAACGAATCGGACATCGTTTCTGGCGGCAAGACCATCATCGCCACGGTCACGAACGACACCTTCGTGGTGGCGACGGGGACGCCGACATACAACGCCGCGACCACGAAGGGCACTACGGCGGCGGATAGTGCCGGCGGTGGCGGTGGCAGGACGGGTGACGGCGCATTGGTCTGCACGTTCCCATCGAGCTACACCCCGACCGCGGGACATTTCGCCCTGATCGTGCAGTACAGCGACCAGGGCAGCGGCAGCACGCCGACGAACTGGTCGAAGGTCACCGGATCTCCCTTCGGGTCGGGTACGGAAAAGCTGGACCTGTTCTACAAGGTCCTGGCCGGCGGTGAGTCGGACCCCAGCAGCACGATCAGCGGTAGCGGGGCGAACATCTCGCACTGCGCCAACATGGCGATCTATACGGGCGTGGGCTCGATAGGCGCCATCGGTACGGCATCGAACGGCACCGGCTCTCCGATGACAGCCGGCGGCATCACCACGACGG
>JBEANV010000508.1:0-2685 GCA_041165285.1 Pseudomonadota bacterium
GGCGCTGGCCAACAAGAACGCGCGCATCCTGTGGGCGGTGAGTAAGCGCACGGTGATCCCATCTTGAAGTTGACCGTTGCAGCGGCAACGATCGTGTCCACGTAGGACTTACGTGGACACGATGACAAGCGACAAGACAGCGACTCGGCGGCGTTACAGCCAGGAGTTCAAGGCCCAGGTGATGGGCGAGTGCGTTGCGCCCGGTGCGTCGGTGGCCAAGGTGGCGATGTCGCATGGCATCAATACCAACATCGTGCACGGCTGGCGCAAGCTGGCCCGCGAAGGCGGTGCCGCGGCCGCAGTGCCGCAGCGCGAATTCGTCCCGGTGGCGCTGCAGCCGGCGCCCGTGCAGCCTGCCGCGCAGCGCGCCATCGAAGTCGAACTGCGCCGAGGCGCTGTGACGATGAAGATCGCCTGGCCCGTCTCGGCGACAGCCGACTTCGCAGCCTGGACACGCGAGCTGCTGCGGTGATCAGGGTCGATGCGGTGTGGCTGGCCGTCGCGCCGCTGGACATGCGCGCCGGCACGGAAAGCGCCCTGGCGCGAGTCGTCAACGTCTTCGGCGCCGCGCGGCCGCATCACGCCTACCTGTTTGCCAACCGACGCGCCAACCGCATGAAGGTGCTCGTGCACGACGGCATCGGCGTGTGGCTGGCAGTGCGACGGCTGAACCAGGGCAAGTTCGTATGGCCCCGCGATGGGGCTTCGACCTTGACGCTGACACGCGCACAGCTCGACGCGCTCGTGCTGGGTCTGCCCTGGGCGCGCCTCGGCGAGGCCGGTGTCATTCGCGTGCTGTAGAGCGGCCCGCAGATCAATTGTCGAATGTGCCGATGCGCATGTGCGCAGCCCCCGGCAAGATCACGCTCCGTGATCGCCGCCAACCTCGACACGCTCAGCCCCGACCAACTGCGAGATGCCGTTCGCGAGCTGCTTGCCGACGTGGCCAGCAAGAGCGCCGAGATTGCCTTCAAGCAAGCCACCATCGACAAGCTTGCTCACGAGATGGCGGTGCTCAAGCGGCTGAAGTTCGCGGCCAAGTCCGAGGGCTTCAACGCCGAGCAGAAGAGCCTCATCGAGGAGACCCTCGACACCGACCTGGCGGCGTTGGCCCTGGAGATCGAGCAGCGCGCACCCAACAAGGACAAGGGCGACACGCAGCAACCCAAGCGCACCGTGCTGCCGAGCGAGCTGCCGCGCACCGAGCACCGTCATGAGCCCGCCAGCACCACCTGCAGTTGCGGCTGCCAGCTCAAGCGCATCGGCGAAGACGTGGCCGAGAAGCTGGACTACGCACCCGGCGTCTTCACGGTCGAGCGCCACGTGCGTGGCAAGTGGGTGTGCACGGAGTGCCAGACGCTGGTGCAGGCCCCCGTGCCAGCGCACATCATCGACAAGGGCATCCCCACCACGGGGCTGCTGGCCCAGGTGTTGGTGGCCAAGTACCAGGATCACCTGCCGCTGTACCGGCAGGAGCACATCTTCGGCCGCGCCGGCCTGGCGATCCCGAGATCGACGCTGGCCAGCTGGGTGGGCCAGTGCGGTGTGCAGTTGCAGCCGCTGGTCGATGCGCTCAAGGCGGTGATGCTGGGCAGCCAGGTGCTGCACGCCGACGAGACCCCGGTGGCTATGCTCAAGCCGGGCAACAAGAAGACGCACCGGGCGTATATCTGGACATACTGCACCACCTCCTACGACGCGCTCAAGGCGGTCGTGTTCGACTTCGCCGAGGGGCGTGGCGGACAGCATGTGCGCGGCTTCCTCAATCTGGAGGCCAACGCCGGCAAGGACGGCTGGCACGGCAAGCTGGTGTGCGACGACTTCTCGGGCTACAACGCCTGCTTCGAGCTCGGCGTGACCGAGGTCGGTTGCCTGGCGCACGCGCGGCGCAAGTTCCATGAGCTGTGGGCCAACCACGGCAGCCAGGTGGGCGAGCGGGCACTGAAGTTCTTCGGCGAGTTGTACGACATCGAGCGCGAGGTCCGAGATCTCAACCCCGATGAGCGACGGCGAATACGCCAGGATCGATCAGCCAAGGTGGCCAGGGCGCTGCAACAGTGGCTACAGCAGCAGCGAGCCCTGGTGCCCGAGGGCTCGGCCACGGCCAAGGCCATCGACTACAGCCTGCGGCGCTGGGACGCGCTCACACGCTTCATCGACGATGGCGATCTGCCGGCCGACAACAATTGGGTGGAAAACCAAATCAGACCGATTGCCGTCGGAAGATCGAATTGGTTGTTCGCCGGTTCGCTTCGGGCCGGTCAGCGCGCCGCAGCGGTCATGAGCTTGCTGCACTCCGCTAAGCTCAACGGGCACGATCCGTACGCCTACCTTAAGGACGTGCTCACCAGGCTGCCCACGCAGCCCGCCAGCCGAATCGAAGAGCTGCTGCCGCATCGCTGGCAGCCTGGCATCGCCATCTGAGCGGCGGCCCCTCGCCGGCGCAGGGGTGTAATCACCGCGCGCCTACGATAGAGCAGACCAGCCGCGAGTTCGGCGGCTTTCGGCGCGACTGCCGCGCCCTGGCCGCCTGGCTCAGCGAGTTGCGCGTGGAACTGGTGGTCATGGAGAGCACCGGCATCTACTGGAAGAGCGTGCATGCGCACCTGGAGAACGCCGGCATCGCGGCCTGGGTCGTCAACGCGCACTTCATCAAGCATGTGCCCGGGCGCAAGACCGACATGA
>JBEANV010000509.1:0-4662 GCA_041165285.1 Pseudomonadota bacterium
TGAACCGATCGAGCCGCTCAAGCCGTTCTTCACACGACACCACACAACATTCGCGACACGGATTCCAGGAGCAACTCATGTCGGCAACAACCAAGGGCGTAACGCCTTACTACTATGTCCCGGCGCCCTCGCGGCACCCGGTGATGACGGCCATCGGCCTGTTCTTCGTGATCCTGGGCGCAGGCCAATGGATCAACGGACACGGCTGGGGGGCATATGCACTGCTGTTCGGCCTGCTATGGACGGTCTTCGTGCTGCGCCAGTGGTTTGGCGAAGCGGCCGGCGAGGCCGAAAGCGGCATGTTCAGCGACCGTGTCGATGTCTCCTACCGCTGGAGCATGGCCTGGTTCATCTTTTCGGAGGTGATGTTCTTCGGCGCCTTCTTCGGCGCGCTGTACTGGGCCCGTACCCAGTCGGTGCCCAGCCTGGGCAGCCTGGAAAACGCGATCCTGTGGCCAGACTTCAAGGGCTTCTGGCCGAGTTCGGTCGCTGGCGCCACCGCCTCGCCAGCCGGCATCGTCGAGCCGTTCCAGACCATGGGTCCGTGGCCGCTGCCGACCATCAACACGGCCCTGCTGCTGACCTCAGGCGTGACGCTGACGATCGCGCACCACGCGCTGATCGCCAACCAGCGCGCCAAGGCCATCGGCTGGATGTGGATCACCGTGCTGCTCGGCGTGGCCTTCCTCAGTTGCCAGGGCTACGAGTACGCCCACGCCTACTCCGAACTGAACCTCAAGCTCAACTCCGGCGTCTACGGCTCGACCTTCTTCATGCTGACCGGCTTCCACGGCTTCCACGTGTTCGTCGGCACCATCATGCTGCTGGTCATGACCATCCGCCTGATGAAGGGCCACTTCACGCCCGAGCGCCACTTCGGCTTCGAAGGCGCTGCTTGGTACTGGCACTTCGTGGACGTGGTCTGGCTGGGCCTGTACTTCATCGTCTACTGGATGTGATGAGGGAGCGGCGTCGGTCACCCGACGCCATGCCCGACACGCAAGAAACACAAAAAGAGCGCTTCGGCGCTCTTTTTGTTGATCGTCGAAGTGCTTGGCGGCGTCAGCGTCCGATCGGCAACCCGGTCGGCTCGATCCAGCCCATGAAGTAGCTCAGCAGCACAAAAAGGAAGACACTGACCGAGAGGCCAACCCGGATCGCCAGTGCGCGGGCCATGCGCCCCTTGGGGGTCGGCTGGCCCTCCGGTCCGCGCTTGATCATGAAGAGGCCCGCCGAAGCAAGGGCAACCAGAATGGCGACAAACGCCAGCGCGATGATGATTTTCATGATGCCGGATTATTCCACCCCTCCACCGCCGCCCGCTTCTCCATGACCCTGCCTCGACATCGACACCAGCGCTGGGTGATCCTGCTGGCGGCCACCATCGGCGTGGCCGGGACGGCACGGCTGGGGGGGTGGCAGCTCGACCGGGCCGCGGAAAAGGCCCACCGGCAAGCCCTGCTCGACGAGCGTGTCCACCAGCCGGAGCTGACCGCGGCGGACCTGGCCCGCAGCCCCGCCGAAGTTGACATGCAGACGCAGCGCCGCATCCGCCTGCAGGGCCGCTGGGTAGCACACGCCACCCGGTTCCTCGACAACCGGCCGATGGACGGCCGCGTCGGATTTCACGTGGTGACACCCCTGCAACTCGCGGACGGCACCGCCGTCCTGGTGGAGCGTGGCTGGGCGCCGCGCCACGCGCAGCAGCGCGAGTCGCTGCCACCGGTGCAGACCCCCGAGGCCGACACCGTGACGGTCGTGGCCCGCATCATCCCCGCCCCATCGAGGCTGTTCGACTTCGGCGGCCTCGAAACCGGCCCCATCCGTCAGAATCTCGACATTGCCGCCGCTGCCCGCGAGTCCGGTCTGAGCCTGCGTCCGGTGGCGCTGCTACAGACCGAAGGGCCGTCGGACGATGGCCTGTTGCGCCACTGGTCCGCCCCGTCCGTCGGACTCGACAAACACCACGGTTATGCCGCCCAGTGGTTCGCCCTCAGCGCCCTGATGGCAGGCCTGTATGTCTGGTTCCAACTCATCCGCCCGCGTAGACAGGCCGCTCCCCATGTCGAATGACACTTCGAACGCCGCTCAACCGCTGAACCTCTCGGTTCACGAACTGCCCTCCCCATCCACCGTGCTGGACGCGCCGCAGCGCACCCGCCTGGGCCGGCTCAAGATGGTGCTGATCCTGCTGGCCTGCGCCTCGCCGGTGATCGCGTCCTACTTCACCTTCTATGTGATCCGCCCGACGGGCCAGCCGGCGCACGGCGTGCTGGTCCAGCCACCGGTCGATATCCCGACCGCCGCCGCGCTGCCGATGACCGATCTCCAGGGCCAGGCCGTCGATCCGCGCAGCCTGCGCGACCAGTGGCTGCTGGTGGTCGTGGCGGACGGCGCCTGCGACAGCACTTGCGAAAAGCTGCTCTATGCCCAGCGCCAGTTGCGCGAAACCCTAGGCAAGGAGAAGGACCGGCTGGACCGTGTCTGGCTGGTGACGGGCGACCAACCGCCGCGGGCCGACCTGCTGCCCGCGCTGGCCGAAGCGAGCGTGCTGCGGGCGCCACGCGAGGCCGTGGCGAACTGGCTGAAGCCGGCCGCGGGCGAGGCCCTGTCGGCCCACCTCTACCTCGTCGATCCGATGGGCGTGTGGATGATGCGGTTCCCGGCCGCATTCGAGCCCGCCAAGGTCAAGCGCGACATCGAACGCCTGCTGCGCGCCTCCAACTCCTGGGACCGCGCCGGACGTGATCCGGCGATCGTCGGACCTGCGGGCGCCACACCGCCCGCTTCTCGCTGACCATGCAGCAGCCCACCGACCTGATCGACCTCGGTCCGCTGGCGCAAATGGTGGTGCTGGCCGCCGTGCTCGCCACCTTGCCGCTGGTGTGGCTCGCGTGGCGCCACCGCGGCCAGGCCACGCCGCAACGGCTGCGGGCGCTGACGCTGGTCACGCTGTTCCTCACCTTCGATCTCGTGCTCTTCGGTGCCTTCACGCGACTGACCGACTCCGGCCTGGGCTGCCCGGACTGGCCCGGCTGCTACGGCAATTCCAGCCCGCTCGGCGCCGTCCACCAGATCACGCAGGCCCAGACCGCACTGCCCACCGGCCCTGTCACCCACAGCAAAGCCTGGGTCGAAATGGTCCACCGCTACCTCGCCACCGGCGTGGGTGCGCTGCTCACGGTGCTGATGGTGTGGAGCACGCTGGCCGTGCGCCGGCTGAAACGCAGCGATCCCCCGCAGGCGCGGCTGATCTCGCCCGGCTGGGCGGCGCTGACCTTCGTCTGGGTCTGCCTGCAGGGCGCGTTCGGTGCGCTGACGGTGACGATGAAGCTCTACCCGGCCATCGTCACCGGCCACCTGCTCGGCGGCATAGGCCTGCTCGCGCTGCTGGCCGTGCAGACCCAGCGCCACGCCCGGCACGCCCCGGCACTGTCGGCGACGCTGCGCACAGCGGCCTGGATGGTGCTCGGCCTCGTCGTTGTGCAAGTCGCACTCGGCGGCTGGGTCAGCACCAACTACGCCGTGCTGGCCTGCCAGGACGTGCCCACCTGCCAAGGCCAGTGGTGGCCGCCGATGGACTTCGACGCTGGTTTCACGCTGCGCCGCGGGCTCGGCGTGCAGGCCGATGGCAGCGCCCTCCCCTTCGCCGCGCTCACCGCCATCCACGTGGTCCACCGCCTCGGCGCCGTCGTCGTGCTGAGTGCCTTGCTGCTGCTGGCGGCAGCGCTGCGCCGGCCTGCGCCCCGCTACGCCCGTGGCCTGTTCGCCATCGCCGCGCTGCAAACGCTCACCGGCCTGTCCAACATCGTGCTCGGCTGGCCGCTGCTGGCCGCCGTGGCGCACACTGGCGGCGCTGCCGCACTGGTCGCGCTGCTGGCCGCCTTGCTGGCCCACAGCCGCTCCTCTCACCCCTTGTCCGCTGCCCCGCCCCGATGAACGCCACCACCCTCACCCCGACCACGCCGCGCCTGTCGCGCTGGCGCCAGTACGTCGCGCTGACCAAGCCGCGGGTCGTGCAGCTCATCGTCTTCTGCGCGGCGATCGGCATGCTGCTGGCCATTCCCGGTGCGCCGCGCTGGGCCGATGTCGTCACCGCGCTGATCGCCACCGTCGGCATCTGGCTGGTGGCGAGTGCCGCCGCCGCGTTCAACTGCCTGATCGAGCAGAAGATCGATGCCCGCATGAAGCGCACCTCCTGGCGCCCCACTGCCAACGGCGACCTGAGCCAGTCGCAGGCGCTGCTGTTCTCGGCGGTGCTGTGTTCGCTGGGCATGGCGCTGCTGTACTTCAAGGTCAACCCGCTGACCGCGTGGCTGACCTTCGGCACCTTCGTCGGCTACGCGGTCATCTACACCGTGGTCCTCAAGCCGATGACGCCGCAGAACATCGTCATCGGCGGCGCCTCGGGTGCGATGCCGCCGGTGCTGGGCTGGGCCGCGCTGACAGGGGATGTCGGCCCGGAAGCGATCGCGCTGTTCCTGATCATCTTCCTGTGGACCCCGCCGCACTTCTGGGCGCTGGCGCTCTACCGCGCCGAAGACTACGCCCGCGCCGGCCTGCCGATGCTGCCGGTCACGCACGGCAACGCGTTCACGCGGCTGCAGATCCTGCTCTACACCTTCATCCTGTTCGCCGCGACGCTGCTGCCGTTCGTGCAGG
>JBEANV010000510.1:0-2714 GCA_041165285.1 Pseudomonadota bacterium
ACCTGGTGCAGCGATTCGCCGAGGCCGGTCACGTTGCCGTGGCCAAAGATGGCGAAGGCGCCGCCCACGTAGGGCACGACTTCGGTGGTGCCGTCCACGTGGGTGATTTCCACGCGCAGCGCAGCCAGATAGCGCACCAGCGCCTGGCTGACGGTGAGTCGGAGGGTGTTGTGCATAAGGGGAATTCGGGCGTCCGGGCGTTCAGTGGGCCTTGCGGCGCTTCCAGGCTTCGACCAGGGTGACGAAATTTTGCGCCACAGTGTTGATGAAGGCGGTGTCGTCGATCTCGCCGCTGAACCATTGCTGCGAGGCTTCGACCCACAGCGAGCGGCCGACCATGAAGCCCTTGACGATGGGGTTGGTGGCGTGGACGAAGCTGTCGGCGAGGTACTGCAGCGGCTGGTTCAGGCCCAGGATCACGGCGCCGCGGCAGTGCGGGTCGCGCTCGGCGACCAGCGCGGCGAGCTGCGTCCAGCCGTCGGCGCTCATCGGCGCGAGCTTCCACCACTCGGGTTTCACGCCGAGGTTGTAGAACCGCTTGACGGCGCGCAGCACGGCGGCGTCCTCGGTGCCGGCCGGTGTCATCGCCTTCGGTGGGATGATCTCCAGCAGCAGCTCGTTGCCGCTCTCGCGGGTGGCTTCCCAGAGTTCGAGCACAGTCTGCTCCTGTGCCACGCGCAGTGCGGGGGTGTCGTCCGGGTGGTAGTGGACGAGGCACTTGACCACCTGCTCGGTCGGCCAGTGGACCAGCGAGGTGCCGACCGAGCGCGTGCCGTCGAAGCGCAGCGGGCGCGACCCCGGCAGCTCCACCGGCCGCCCGACCCACCAGCCGCGCCCCGTGGCGCTCGCCAGCGCATCGCGGCCGTAGTCGCCGCCGTCGATCAGCACGCCGACATGGCCCTGCAACTGGTGGCTGCGCTCGACCTGCTCGGCGGCGCGCACCAGCAGCTTCTTGAGCGCCGGGATGCGGTTTTCGTCGGCGCCAGCGTCGCGGGCGAGGTCGTAGAACTGGCTGCGGTGGTCGAAGGCCATCACGCAGAGTTCGCTCCACACCGGGCGGGCGGGGGCGGTGACGCGGTGCAGGTGCGCCAGTTGGGCGTCCGCGTCCACCTTGGGGTTGCGGCTGCCGCTGAACCAGTGTTCCAGCTCGGCCGGCGTCGGCATCGCGGCCGAGCAGGCGTGGCGCGAGACGACGATGGCGCCGCAGGCGTTGGCCATGCGCGTGGCACCGGCCCAGTCCTTGCCCTGCAGCAGCCCCGTCATCAGGCCAGACAGGAAGGCATCCCCCGCGCCCAGCACGTTCAGCACCTCGACCCGCTCGCCGCGGAAGGTCGGTGCGTCCTCGATCGCCTCGGGAATCGGGCCTTCGATGACGCAGCAGCCCGCTGCGCCACGCTTGACCACCAGCTTGGCTGCCGACACTTCGCGCACCGCCCGCAGCGACGCCATCAGATCGTCCGGGTGGCCGCCCGCGATGAAGAACTCCTCCTCGGTGCCGACCAGCAGGTCGAACTCGCCGAGCACCTGCTGGAGCTGGCGTGTCACGTTGGCGTCGTCCACGAAGCGGTTCTCGCCCGCGCCGCGGCTGGTGAGGCCCCACAGCACCGGGCGGTAGTCGATGTCGAGCACGCGCATCGCCCCATGCCGCTTGGCAAACGTCAGCGCGGTGAGGGCGGCCTCGCGGGTGGTGGGCGTGGACAGGTGCGTGCCGGTGATGGCCAGGGCACGGCAGCCCTTGAGGAAGTCCTCGGAAATCTCGTCGGCGCGGATCGCCATGTCGGCGCAGTTCTCGCGCACGAAGAGCAGCGGGAAGGTGTCGCGGTCCTTCAGGCCGAGCAGCACCAGCGCGGTCAGCCGCTCGGGATCGGTCTGGAGCTGGCTCACGTCGCAGCCTTCGCGCTGCAGTGACTCGCGCAGGAAGTTCCCCATCTGCTCGTTGCCGACCCGCGAGATCATCGCGCTGCGCAGCCCCAGCCGCGCCACACCGAAGGCCAGATTGCCCGACGAGCCGCCGAGGTACATCGCCATGCTGCGCGCGTCCTCCAGGCGACTGCCGAACTGCTGGGCGTAGAAATCGACGGCGACCCGGCCCAGACAGGCCAAGTCGATCGGGCGACCAGAGGGGAAGTTCAAGGTGCTCATCGGGGGGTCCGGCCCGGAGTGGGCGTGTGAACGGAAGTTGGCGCCGAGTCTAGGAGCTTCGGAAATCAAATTCCCTAGGTGTATTTCCTTAGAAATCTATTTCCAAAAAATACAGGCGTGGCGCTAAAGTGGCGACGCGTTGAGCAGTGCTTCACGGCACGATCAACCGAAACACCACCCTGGATGGCGCCACGGCGCCCGTTGTTGACACCTAGAGGAGACCGAGACCATGAAGAAACTGCTGATTGCCGCCGCTGTTGCGGGTTCCCTGGCATCCCCGATGGCCCATGCCCAGAAGATCGGTCTGGCGATGGCCCAGCTCGACACCTTCCTGACGATCCTGAAGAACGGCACGCTGGACGCGGGCAAGAAGGCCGGTGCAAACGTGCAGGTCGAAGACGCTGGCAACGACGTGGGCAAGCAGCTCAGCCAGATCCAGAACCTGATCGCCCAGAAGGTGGACGCGATCATCGTCAACCCGGTGGACACCGACGCGACCCCGAAGATCACCAAGATGGTGACCGACGCCAAGATCCCGCTGGTCTACGTCAACCGCAAGCCGGTGGACTTCG
>JBEANV010000511.1:0-8231 GCA_041165285.1 Pseudomonadota bacterium
GACGCCAAGCTGCGCGTCGAGATGCGCGCCGAGATCAAGCTGCTGCACCAGCGCACCAAGACCACCACCGTCTACGTGACACACGACCAGGTCGAGGCCATGACGCTGGGTGACCGGATCGCGGTGATGAAGGACGGCGTGGTGCTGCAGTTCGGCTCGCCGGACGACATCTACGCCCGCCCCGCCACGGTGTTCGTCGCCGAGTTCATCGGCTCGCCGGCCATGAACATGGTGCAGGCGCAGGGCAGCGCGCAGGGCGTGGTCGCCAGCGGCGTGGCGCTGCCGACCAGCGCGGCGCAGCAGGCCGCGGTCAAGCCCGGCCAGAAACTCATCTACGGTCTGCGCCCCGAGGCGCTGAACTTCGCCGACAGCGGCGTGGCCGGCGAGATCACGATGCTGGAGCCAACCGGCCCTGAAACCTACGTCAGCGTCAGGACCGCGGCGGGCCTGCTGGTCGTGCGCGCACCGGGCAAGGTGCTGCACACGGTCGGCGACCGGGTGCATCTGAACTGGGGCACGCACGACGTGCACCTGTTCGACGCCGAAAGCCAGAAGCGCCTCGCCGACTGATTGAAGTAGGCTAGAAACCGACGGCGCGCTACGATGCGCGCCGTCGGCGCTTGTGTTTCCGGCCGCTCCTCCAGAGCCACCAACCCCCTTGAACCTCCCTCATCGCCCCTGCCTGCCATGACCACTCGCTCGCCCTTCCCCCGTCTTGTGGCCGACGTCGGCGGCACCAACGCCCGCTTCGGCTGGATCGCCGAGGAAGGCGCGGCCATCGACGCCGTGCGCACCCTGCCCTGCGCCGAACACGCCACGCTCGCCGACGCAGTGCGGGCCTATCTGGCCGACCTCGGCCGGGGGCAGCCGGGCTCGATGGCCATGGGCATCGCCAACCCGATCACCGGGGACGAGGTCCGCATGACCAACCACCACTGGCAGTTCTCGATCTCGGCGCTGCAGGCCGAACTCGGGCTGCAGCGGCTGGTGGTGATCAACGATTTCACGGCGCTGGCGCTGTCGCTGCCTTCGCTGCAGCCGCACGAGTTGCGGCAGGTCGGTGGTGGCGCCGCGCGGGCGCATGCGCCGATGGCGCTGATCGGACCGGGCACCGGGCTGGGCGTGTCGGGGTTGGTGCCAGCAGGGGCGCAATGGGTGGCGCTGGCCGGCGAAGGCGGTCACGTCACGCTGCCGGCCACCACCGAGCGCGAGGCGGCATTGATTGCGCTGCTGGGCCAGCGTTATGGCCATGCGTCGGCCGAGCGCGCCATCTGCGGCGCGGGGCTGGTGGCGCTGTATGAAGCCGTGTGCGTGCTGGATGGGGCCATCGCCGAGCCGTCCAGCCCCGCCGATGTGACCACGCGCGCGCTGGGTGGCACCTGTGTCCGCAGCGCCGAGGCGGTGGCGCATTTCTGCGCGCTGCTCGGCAGCGTGGCAGGCAATCTGGCGCTGACGCTGGGAGCGCTGGGTGGGGTCTACATCGGCGGAGGCATCGTGCCGCGGCTCGGCGAGGCCTTCGACCGCTCGGATTTCCGCCAGCGCTTCGAGGCCAAGGGGCGCTTCAGCGCCTATCTGGCGCAGATGCCGGTGTTCGTCATTGATGCCAGCGTGTCGCCGGCGCTGCTGGGTGTGGCCCGGGCGTTGGACCAGGAACTCTGAGCGCCGCTGAATGGCCCCAGGCAAGAAAGCCTCGCACACAAAAAAGCCGCAGCACTGCTGCGGCTTTTTGCCTGGTTGCGGGCAGGCGACGCGTCAGAGCGCGTAGCTTGGAAGACCCGACTCGACATAGGTCGCCGAAGGGCTATACGGCGTGACCACCGGTTTGGCCCAGGTACCGTCGAGGTTCTTCGACAGCACGACCTTGACCGGGAATGTCAGCCTGGTCTGCTGAATGAAGCCCGGAATGTCGCTGTAGTTGAAGGTCTTCGAATACACCTCGCCGGACTTCGCGGTCGCGATCTGCAACGTCGCGAAGGTCTGGGCCGGCAACTGGGCACGCACCGTCGTGACCGACACCCAATAGGTACCGGGCAACAGCTTGGACTCGTCGCAGGAGGCGTAGTAGTGCTCCGGACCCACATCGGTGGCGGTCAGACCTCTGCTGTCCTTGTCCAGAAAGCCAGCATAGCCTTGCTTCGAGATGTCACCGCCACCGCCCTTGCCCGGGTCGCCGGTCGTGGAGAAGTGAACCCACTGCACATAGCTCGCATTGGTCACCGGAGGCGTCGGCTCAACGACGTGCAGGTCGAAGTCATTCTGCTTGGCACTGCCATCGGCGTTGGCGCCAATCGCGGCAGCCGGAACCGACCAGGTCAGCGTTGCCGTGAAGAAGCCCTGGTTGCTCGTTGGCGTCGGAATGTTCAGCGCGGCCATGTTCGTCGTCAGCGACGACTGCAGCGCCGCAGCCGGCAACGCGGTCAGTTCCTGCTTGCGGACCGTGTTGTCCGTCGGCGCACCCAGTTTCGCGAATGCCTTGTCAGCGAACAGCGTGCCCTGTGCGTACCCGACCATCAGCAGCTTCTGGCGCTCGGTGTACAGCGCCTGGGCGCGGGCCAACTGGCGGGCAGCCATCGTCGTGCTGACCTTCAGATCAGCCTCCAGATCGGTCTTGGCCTTGGCAGCCAGACTGGTGACCGTGGCCGGGAACGCCGAGGTGATCGCCAGGAAGCGGGAGTCGGCGGACTTGGCGGCCAGCACCGACCAGTTGTCGGCATTGCCAGAGGCCATGTCCCAGAAATACTCCCAGTTCAGCGTCAGCGCGCCATCCAGCACCTTGCGGTATTCACCCGCCAGCGCCTGGAAACGCGACTCGGTGGCTCCGCTGGCGGTGCCTGCCGTGCTGTAAAAAGTCTCGTAGCGGACCGGCTCGATCTTGCCAAGCGAGGTCGTTGCAGTCTCGGCTGCACCCGTGTACTTGCCGTGGCGCGAGATGCGCAGCGCGGCGCGCTGCGCGTCCGCGTCTTCGGGGGTCGCGAAGGTGCCGTTGTAGTAGGCGACAACGTAGCCTCCATCGGGCTCGCAGATCGTCGATGCTGCTTGCGCGATGCCCAGCGTGCCGGCGGCCAGCAGGCCCAAGGCCGCGCCCGTCAGGGGGCGAATGAAGGTGTGGGTGGTGCGGCGATCAAACACAGCCGTCTCCTTGGGGTGCGCGGGCCACCGTGTCATTGACCAACTCGACATACTTGAGATAAGCGGTGACACGGGCATCGGTATTGACGGTCACTCGGCGCAGGTCAGCCACTGCCTTGTAGCCGGCTTCGATCGACGCCGACTTTTGCATGATGCATTCCACCGCATCGCTGGACGCCAGCCGCGCAGCGCGCACGGCTGTGTCGTCCGTCAGGGTCACGGTCAGCACCGTCTGATACGCCTTGGCCAGCTGGGCGGCCGCTTTTGGCACATCGCCGGCATACCCCTGGGTGCCGATCCACGCCGTGACGTCATCACGCACGCCGTCACCATTGGCGTCGGTGCCTGCCACCGCCGTGGAGCGGTCCAGCGCCAGCAAGACGCCGCTGGTCTGCAGCCGCGTCATCACCGTCGCAGCCGGCTCAGCCGGCGTCGCCGTGCCTCCGCCACCTCCACCGCACCCTGTCAATACACCCAGGGCCACCAGCCCCAGGAGTCGAGTTGTCTTGTTCAGCATTGATTCCACGCAATATAGGTTTAGGTTTTTTCGCGCCGAACAGTATCACCCGATGAGCCTGTCGTGAAGTTCACGACTCACATTTCCGGTGGATCCTGCTGCTCGGCAAAGCACATTCTCGAACCGTGGCAGACCCCGACACACCCTCTGTTCAGGTGGTCGGAAATTGAACATTTCCACTATTGCGAATTAAGCAGCATTCGGGGCAGCGGTGACAGTCGCGCTTGCCCTGATCAATGCCAGCAGCCCGGCTTCGTCCAGGATGGGCAAGCCCAGCGCCTGCGCCTTTTCCAGCTTCGAGCCAGCCTCGGATCCCGCGATCACGTAGTGTGTCTTCTTCGATACCGAACCACTGACCTTGCCGCCCGCCGCCTCGATCAGATCCTTGGCCTCGTCGCGGCCGAGCGTGGGCAGCGTGCCCGTCAGCACCAAGGTCAGTCCGGACAGCGGCAGCACCTCGGCACTGGGCACGCCGTCGTTTTCCTCCCAGACCAGCCCGGCTGCACGCAGCTGCTCCACCACCTCCCGGTTGTGCGGCTGATCGAAGAACGTGCGCAGACTCTGGGCCACCACCGGGCCGACGTCTGCCACCTCGACCAGTTGCTCCGGCGTCGCATCCATCAGCCGGTCGACACGCCCGAAATGGCGGGCCAGTGCCTTGGCCGTGGACTCGCCAACGTGGCGGATGCCGAGTGCATAAAGGAACCGCCCCAGCGTCGTGTGCCGGCTGCGCTCCAGCGCGTCGACGAGGTTCTGCGCGCTGCGTTCGCCCATGCGGTCCAGCGCCGCCAGTTTGGCCACGCCCAGCGTGTACAGCTCGGGCAGCGTCCGGACAATGCCCGCATCGACCAGCTGCTCAACCACCTTGTCGCCCAGACCCTCGACGTCCATCGCCCGCCGCCCCGCGAAGTGCAGGACGGCCTGCTTGCGCTGTGCGGGGCAGAACAGGCCGCCCGTGCAGCGCCAGTCGGCCTCGCCCTCCTCGCGCACGATGTCGCTGCCGCAGACGGGGCAATGCCCGCCAAGGCGCTGGTACAAGTCAAACGGCTCGCCAGCATCGGCCGGTCGCCGGTCCAGCACCACGCCCACGACCTCGGGGATCACGTCCCCGGCGCGCCGCACGATGACGGTGTCGCCCGAGCGCACGTCCTTGCGCCGTGTCTCGTCCTCGTTGTGCAGCGTGGCATTGCTTACCGTGGTGCCGCCGACAAAGACCGGCTCCAGCTTGGCCACCGGGGTGAGCTTGCCGGTGCGGCCGACCTGGATGTCGATCTCGCGCACCACCGTCATCTGCTCCTGCGCCGGGTACTTGTGCGCCACCGCCCAGCGCGGCTCGCGGCTGACGAAACCGAGCTGGCGCTGTAGCGCCAGGTCATCGACCTTGTAGACCACACCGTCGATGTCAAACGGCAACTGGTCGCGCTGTTCACCGACACGCTGGTGGAACGCCGCCAGCCCGTCTGCGCCCTCCACCACCGCCCGCTCCGCGCACACCGGCAGCCCGAAAGCGTCGAGCGCATTGAGCACGCCACTGTGTGCGTCCGGCAGCACCCAACCCCGCACATCGCCCAGCCCATAGGCGAAGAAACTCAACGGCCGCTCGGCCGCCAAGGCCGGGTCGTGCTGACGGACCGCGCCAGCGGCGGCGTTGCGTGGATTGACATAGGTGCGCTCGCCCTTGTCGCCCCGGGCAATGCGCTCGCGCTGGCGCTCGTTGAGCCGGTCGAAGTCGTCACGGCGCATGTAGACCTCGCCGCGCACCTCCAGCACCGGCGGCAGCCCGCCCGGCACGTCACGCAGCCGCAGCGGAATCTGGCCGATGGTGCGGATGTTCTGGGTCACGTCCTCGCCACTCTCGCCATCACCGCGGGTGGACGCCTGCACCAGCACGCCGTCCACGTAGCGCAGGTTGATGGCCAATCCGTCGAACTTCAGCTCGCAGGCATAGCGCAGCGGCGGCGCGACCTCACCCAGCGCCAGCTCGCGCCGCACACGGGCGTCGAAAGTGCTGGCACCGGTCGCTTCGGTGTCGGTCTCGGTCCGGATCGAGAGCATCGGCACCGCGTGGCGCACGGCCTCGAATCCATCCAGCACCTGACCGAGCACGCGCTGCGTCGGCGAGTCGGCGGTGCGCAAGGTGGGCTGTGCGGCTTCGAGAGCCTGCAGCGACTGGAACAGCCGGTCGTACTCGGCGTCGGGAATCTGCGGCGCATCCAGCACGTAGTAGCAATGCGCATGGAAGTGCAGTTGCCGGCGCAGTTCGGCGGCCTGCGAGTCAGGGTCGGACAGAACGCCTGACTGCAACGGAAAGAGATCGGTTTGCGACATGCGGCCAGTGTAGGCGCACGTCCCCCATCGGAGAATCCGGCGGTCTAGCTGAACAGACGCCGTGCTGCAGGCGATCCCGCCGCCAGTTCAAACTCCACCAGCTTGGCGTACAGACCGTCCAGATCCTCACGGATCAGGGTGAACGCACCGGCGTTGAGGGGGCGGCCCTCGTCGTCGTTGACATCGGCGTCGAGCGCGATGGCGAGTGCCTGACCCGAGGCGCACCAGGCATTGAAGGGCTGCTCGGCCTGCGGCGTCTGCGGCACATCGAACACCAGCGCCATCTCGGACACCCAGGAGCGGTCCGGATCCTCGGCCAGCGCGGCCTGGGCGTCGAACACCAGTGCCAGCACCGCCGGGGCGTCCTCGCCACGGCCTGGCAGGATGAGCCGACCCGGCACCGGTCCGCTGACAAAGCCGTGCCGCACTGCATGCTGCTGGATCCAGCTCACCGGCCATTGGCCATGGCGGGCGGTCAGGCGCATGGCAAGTTGCGCGTCGTGGTGTACGGCGACCCGATCAAGCGTGCGCGCCCTGGCCACTTCGTCCAGCATGTCCGGAAACTCGGCGCTCGCCGACAGCGGCTCGGCAAACCGCTGGATGATCTGGACAAACTCGGAATACTCGATCTCGTTGACCGGCCCGAGCCTGTTGGCGAGTTGCAGCCCTGCACGCAGCTCGCCGTAGGTCTGACCGGCCAGCGGTGCTTCCCACGCACCGGTGCGGCTGTTGCACGCCTCGATCAGGAACGGCTTGCCGCCTGCGCGGCGCGATGGCGGCCAGTGGGCAAGCACCGCCTCGCCCGACAAGGGCAGCTCAGGCAGCATGCCGGCAACGGCGTCGATCAGCGGGTCAATGCGCGGCACAGGCGAAGCGCGGCGGGCGAGCACATTCAAAGACGCCGGCACAGCGGTCAGGCGCTGTTCGATCGCCTCCACAGGCAGGGCCGGCGGCGCGGCTTCCAGCGGCATCGGCTCGGTCGGTGCCTGCGCCTCCTCGAAGCTCGGCTCCAGGTGGCCGGTGGTCGCGGCGGCAGCCGCTTCCGGGACAACGGGATCCACCGCCGGCAGTCGCGGTGAACGCGCCTTGCCGCCGACACGGCGGGTCTGCCAGGCGCCATGCCCGACAACAGCGGCGAGCACCAGCCCACCGACGATGGCCAACCAAACTTGCAACGAATTCATCGGACCCCGGGTTCCTGGTCATGGCCTGAACAGTGTGTCTCGCAGCCTGCGCAGCCAGTCACGGTAGCTCAGCCAGTGAAACTGCCGCCTCCATGTCCACCGCGACGATGCGCGACACACCTTGTTCCTGCATTGTCACGCCGATCAATTGCTCGGCCATCTCCATTGCAATTTTGTTGTGCGAAATGAAAAGAAACTGCGTACCAGACGACATTTGGCGAACCAGACGGGCATATCGCTCGGTATTTGCATCATCCAGTGGCGCATCCACCTCATCGAGCAGGCAGAACGGCGCCGGGTTGAGCAGGAAAATCGCGAACACCAGCGCGATCGCGGTAAGCGCCTTTTCGCCACCAGAGAGCAGGTGGATCGTCGAGTTCTTCTTTCCGGGCGGCTGCGCCATCACCTGCACGCCCGCGTCAAGAATCTCGTCGCCCGTCATCACCAGCCGGGCCTGACCACCACCAAACAGGCTCGGAAACATGCGCCCGAAGCCGTCATTGACTTGGTCGAACGTGGCTTTCAGCAGCTCGCGTGTCTCCAGGTCGATCTTGTGGATCGCGGACTCCAGCGTCTGCATGGCCTCGGTGAGGTCAGCGACCTGGGCATCGAGGAACTGCCGGCGCTCGCGGGCGGCACCGAGTTCGTCCAGCGCCGCCAGGTTCACGGCGCCCAGTGCGTTGATCTCGCGCTGGATGCGGTCGATCTCGCCCTGCAGTCCGTGCAGACGCACACCGCCTTGCTCGACGCTGGCCGCCAGTGCGTCCAGTTCCACTGCGGCCGCCTGCAACTGCTCCTGGAACTGCGCGCCGCCGAGCTGTGCGGCCTGCGCTTCGAGCTGCAGCTTCGTGATCTCGTCGCGCAGCGGCTGGAGGCCGCGCTCGTGCGCGGCGCGCTGTTCATCGGCGCGGCGCATCTGCTGCGAGAGTTCGTCCCACGACTGGCGGGCCGCAGCCAGCGCCTGCTCGCGCTCGACCCGCAGCGCCAGCGCGTCCTGCAAGCCGCCGTCGGCCGTGGCGTCATCCAGGGCCGCCAGTTCAGCCGCGAGCTGCTCCTGTGCCCGCTCGTTGACC
>JBEANV010000512.1:0-4595 GCA_041165285.1 Pseudomonadota bacterium
GCGCTCCAGTACAGCTACACCCTCGGCTTCGACAACGGCACGGCCGCCCGCCCGACGAACTTCACGCTCGACCCGACCCTGCCCGCCGGCTGCGAACAGCAGAACAGCGCCAGCAGCTACGCCGGCGCCATCCACCCCGGCTACGACCGCGGCCACCTCGTCTCGTCCAACCACATGGACTACGACGCCGAGTACATCAAGCGCGCCAACTACATGACGAACATCGTCCCGCAGGTGGCGACGTTCAACCGCAATGTCTGGCTCGATGCCGAGAACGTCGCCGAGTGCTACCGCGACATTGCCCCGGTGCAGGTCTACGGCGGCGTGGTCTACAGCGACGAGTCCAACGACTGGTTCCTCGCCAGCCATGGCATCCGCACGCCGGAATTCTTCTGGAAGGCCATCGTCACCACCGACTTGGCCACCGGGGTGGCCAAGGCGATCGCCTGGTACATCCCCAATGTCGAAGGGTTGACGGCACTTGATCCTTACCTCGTCAGCATCACCGAGCTGGAGCGGCTGGTCGGCACCGATCTGGTGGGCATCACCGCCCCGGCAGCGGTCAAGGCGATGAAGCCGGCCACGAGCTGGCCGCTGCCTGCCGGCTGCAACTACACCTGAGTTCCTGCGCCCCAGGTGCGCCGTTATGCTGCGCGCCAGGAGAATGGCACGATGGAACACGGACACTGGCTCAACGCTTCGCTGGTCTACCTCGCCGCGGCGGTGATCGCGGTGCCGCTGGCGCGCAAGCTCGGGCTGGGGTCGATCATCGGCTACCTCGGCGCCGGCATCGCGATCGGCCCGTTCGGGCTCACGCTGGTCAACGACCCGGAAGCGATCCTGCAGTTCGCCGAGTTCGGCGTCGTGCTGATGCTGTTCCTGATCGGGCTGGAGCTGGAGCCGCCGCGGCTGTGGGCCATGCGGCGCTCGATCTTTGGCTGGGGCAGTGCGCAGGTGCTGGGCTGCGCGGTGGCGGTCGGCGGTGTGGCCTCGCTGCTGGGGGTGCGCTGGCCGGTGGCGGTGGTCGCGGGGCTGGGCCTGGCGCTGTCGTCCACGGCCGTGGCGCTGCAGGTCATGCAGGAGCGCAACCTGATGGGTACCAGCGGCGGACAGGCTGGCTTCGCGATCCTGCTGTTCCAGGACGTGGCGGCGATCCCGATCCTGGCGCTTATCCCGTTGCTGGCGCCCAAGGTGCAGGACAGCGGCAGCCCGTGGACCGAGGCGCTGCGGGCGCTGGCCGTCATCGCCGGCATCATCGTGGTCGGCCGGCTGCTGCTGCGCCACGTGCTGCGCTGGATCGCCCGCAGCGGCTCGCCCGAGATCTTCACCGCCGCGGCGCTTGGCCTGGTCGTCGGGCTGGCCAGCCTGATGCACGCGGTGGAGCTGTCGGCGGCGCTGGGTGCCTTCCTCGGCGGCGTGCTGCTGGCCGAGAGCGAATACCGGCGCGAGCTGGAAACCGATGTCGAGCCGTTCAAGGGCCTGCTGCTCGGGCTGTTCTTCATGGCGGTCGGCATGTCGATCGATTTCCACGCCGTGCGCGACCACCTCGGCACGGTGCTGGCCCTGCTGGTCGGGTTCCTGGCCATCAAGGCGCTGGTGCTGTGGGGGCTGGCGCGTGTGGTGGCGGTGCCCGGACCGGAGCGTCCCGTGTTCACGCTGCTGCTGGCCCAGGGGGGCGAATTTGCCTTCGTCGTCTTCCAGCAGGGCGCCGACGCCCGTGTGCTGACCGAGTCGCAGGCCTCGGTGCTGATCGGCACGGTGGCGTTGTCGATGCTCGTCACGCCGCTGCTGCTGGTGGTGATGGACCGCTGGGTGCTGCCCCGTTATGCACAGCAGACTGTGGATAACTCACCCCATGCGCTGACCGAGCCGCAGGAGGCCCCGGTGATCATCGCCGGCTTCGGCCGCTACGGGCAGGTGGTCGGGCGGCTGCTCCATGCCAACGGGCTGAAGCCGACGGTGCTCGACCACGACGCCGAGCAGGTCGAGGCGCTGCGCCGCTTCGGCTTCCGGGTCCACTACGGCGATGCGACGCGGCTGGACCTGCTGCGCATGGCGGGGGCGGCCTCGGCCAAGGTGCTGGTGGTGGCGATCGACGACGTGGAGCAGAGCCTGAAGCTGGTCGATCTGGCACGGGAGCACTTTCCCCACCTGACGCTGGTGGCGCGGGCGCGCAATGTGCAGCACTACTTCGCCCTGCGCGACCGTGGCGTGGAGCTGATCGAGCGCGAGACGCTGGACGCCGCGCTCGCCAGTGGCCGCAGCGTGCTGGAGCGCATGGGCTGGACGCCGGAGCGTGCCAGCGAACTCGCCGGGCGCTTCCGCCAGCACTCGGTGGCGCAGCTCGACGCCCTCTGGCCGCACCACCGCGACGAGCAGGCGCTGGTGTCGATGGCGCGCAAGGGCCGCGAGCAACTGGAAGAACTATTCGCCCAGGAACGCCAGCAGCGGCCCTGACGCCTTCAGCGCGGCCGGGCGCAGGCCACCTTGTGCAGCAGCTCCAGCAGGATCTGCCGCTCGCCTTCGGACAACGCGGCCAGCAGCTCCCGTTCGGTCTGGAGCAACCGCCCCAGTGCCTGCGCGACGAGCTGCTCGCCGTCTGGCGTGATGCGCAGCGACTGGGCGCGCCGGTCGGTGGTGCTGCGTTCGCGCACCAGCGTGCCGCGCTGGGCCATGCGGTCCAGCCAGGTGGTGATCGCCGGGGCCGTCATCGCCAGCGCCTTGGCCAGCTTGGACGGGGTGACACTGCTGTTTTCCTTCACCAGCTGCAGGATCGTGAACTCCACCGGCCGCACGCCCAGCGGCCGCCCCACCACGCGCTCGAACACCTCATCGGTGACGATGGTGGCCTGCGCGAGCTGGTAGCCGAGCAGGTCGTGGATGCCCCGTTCCTCCAGGCCGCCCTGGGGGGTGAGTTCCGAAAGAGGGCGCTTGGTGTGGGGCATGGGTCAGTGTAGCAATCCGAGGGAATTCACCGATTCGGTTGCGCTTTTACTTAATTAGATTAAGTAATTATCGACAGACGCATCAGGAGACACCATGCGCGGATTCTTCGTTTCCCGGCCTATCTGGGCCTTGTCGGCGGTGGCGACTGCCGCCGTGCTCGTGGCGTGTGGTGGGGGCGATGACACGGCCCCTGTCACGATTCCTCAACTGACGGCGGCGCAGGCGGGCACGCTCTCGGCTGCCTGTGCCGGGCTGACCGGATTCACCTATGCCGGCGTCACCATCGACAGCGCCGCGACGGTGCCGGCCGGCACGCTGACCCTGGCCGGCACGCCGGTCGCAGAGCACTGCCGCGTGACCGGCAAGCTCGGCGCACGCACGGGCAGCGACGGCCTGACCTACGCCATCGGCTTCGAGATGCGCATGCCCCAGGCGTGGACCGGCCGGTTCTACTACCAGGGCAACGGCGGGCTGGATGGCAGCGTCGTCACCGCCACCGGTGCGACCGGCGGCGGCCCCAACACCCACGCCCTGCTGCAGGGCTTCGCGGTCATCAGCTCCGACGCTGGCCACACCGGTGCGCAGACCGCTGCCTTCGGCTTCGAGCCGCAAGCGCGCCTGGACTACGGCTACCAGGCCGCCGCCAAGCTCACCCCGATGGCCAAGGCGCTGGTCAAGGCCGCCTATGGCCGCACACCGGACCGCTCCTACTTCGGCGGCTGCTCCAACGGCGGGCGCCACACGCTGGTGGCCACGAGCCGGCTGGCCGAGGAGTACGACGGTTTCCTGGCCGGCGCGCCGGGCTACAACCTGCCCAAGGCCGCGGTCTCGCAGATCTGGGGCGCCCAGCAATACGCACGGGCCTACACCGTCGGCGCGACGACCGTAGCCAACGGCTCCACGATCGCTGACCTGTCCACCGCCTTCACCCCCGCCGAGCGCACGATGATCGCCGGCCGCATCCTGGCCAAGTGCGACGCGCTGGACAGCGCCGCTGACGGCATCGTCTCGGACACCGCCGCCTGCCAGAAGGCGTTCAGCCTGGCCGACGACGTGCCCACCTGCAGCGGTGCGCGTGATGGCACCTGCCTGACCGCGCTGCAGAAGGATGTCCTGACCAACATCCACGCAGGCGCCCGCACCAGTACCGGCAGCGCGATCTACAACACCTTCCCCTTCGACGCCGGGATCTCCGGGACCGGCTGGGCGACGTGGGAGTTCGTCAACTCGCTGGCGCTGGACCCTCTGGCGGCCGGCGTCGTGTTCAACGCCACGCCCGCGTTCCTCGCCAACCCGTTGACCGCCTCGATCGACGCGCTGGCCGCCGGCATCACCGCCACCAGCGCCACCTACGCGGTCTCCGGCATGGACTTCATGACGCCGCCGAACCCGTCGAATCTGTCGGTGCTGAAGAACCGGGGCGCCAAGGTGATGGTCTACCACGGGGTCAGCGACGCGGTGTTCTCCTACGACGACTCGGTCACCTGGATCAAGAACCTGGCCAGCGCCAACGACGGCGATGCCAGCAACTTCGCCCGCCTCTATGGCGTGCCGGGCATGAACCACTGCTCGGGCGGTCCCGCCACCGACCAGTTCGACATGCTCACGCCGCTGGTCCAGTGGGTCGAGCAAGGCAAGGCCCCCGACTC
>JBEANV010000513.1:0-7303 GCA_041165285.1 Pseudomonadota bacterium
CCGGACTGCTGGACATGGCCAGTGGCGAGATCGGCAATGTCCGTTACGAGGACCACGACCTGGACGCCGACGGCTTCCCTGCCCACGACGAGGACTACGAGTTCACGTCCGGCCTGCTGACCAATGGCAAGAAGGACGTCGAGTTCAGCATCGTGGTGGACATGATGGCGGCGCGTTACTCGGTCACGCCCACCGAATTGCTCGAAATCAAGAGCCGGGCTGCCAAGCTGTTCACCGCCGCGCCGGAATCCGCCGTGCCCGAGAAGCCGGCGGCCAAGTCCAAGCCTGCCGGACGCCGCCCGGCGCGCTGACCCGGTACCCCTGCCATGCAGGCGCTCGGACGCTCTGGCCTGCTCCTGGTGCTGCTGACTGGTTCGGCGTTGCTGGGGGCTTGTGCGGGCATGCCGACTGCCACGAACAAGACCGCAAGCCGGGTCTATCTGAACGAAGCCTTCACCTCGACCGAGACCTTCTCGCGGGTGTTTGGCGCCGGAGTTGCGGCCACCTGCGAAGCGGCCCGGCGCGCTCTGCTCAGCCAGGGCTATGTCATCACCTCGGGGGTCCGTGCCGACGCGGTCAACGGCCGCAAGAGCTTTCAGCCCGAAGCGGAAGTGCATGTGCAGATCGAATTCCACATCGTCTGCGTGCCGGAGGTGACCGCAGCGTCGGCTGCTGCGAGCGACCCGGCGTCCACCATCGCCTTCGTCAATGCGGTGCAGGACCGCTACTCGCTCAAGAAGAATCCCAACTCTGCCAGCCTGGGAGTCAGCGCAATCGGCTCGCTGTCGCTGCCGGTGTCCTCCAGCGACGACTCGCTGGTCAAGGTGGCGAGCGAGACCATCCCGGCCGGAGTGTTCTATGACCGATTCTTCGCCCTGATCGAGCGTTACCTCGACGTGCCCTAGGGCGTCCGCCGAGGGTTGCCGGGCATGAATGGTGCTATCGTTTCCCAACGACTGGAGAGCACCATGACCGGTTCAAGGCACCCGACCGCTCAGACGGAAAGGGATGGGCAACGATCGCGCATGGACGTGCTGCGGTCTGCTCTGCTGCCGACGGTCGAGTTCCTGAGCCGGCGTCGGGCTGACCTGATCGACTCGGCGCTCATCGAAGAATACATCGCGCTCAACTGGATGGAGTGGCATGGCGGCAGCCTGCGATTGACTGTCACCGGGCGCAATGTGTGTGCCCAGCTCACGCCCCGATCAAAGTGACCACCGAGTGCGTGATTTGTCAAGTCGGCAATGCCGGGGTAAACTGCTTGGCTGCGCTGCAAAGCTGTTTCGGCTTTGCAGCGGTTTTGTTTTTGTGCTGCGCTGGCGCCGATTCGCTGGCCGTGTTCTTCGGATTCCGTTTGCCCGACTGGATGCGGCGCCCATGTCGGCAATCGACTGTCTGACCAGCCCAGGCCAGTCTTGAATTCCATCCTTTTCACAGGAGGCCCCGTTTGGCCAAAGAAGAACTGATCGCCATGAATGGCAGCGTCACCGAGGTGCTCCCCGATTCGCGTTTTCGCGTGACGCTGGAGAACGGCCATCAACTGATCGCCTACACCTCGGGAAAGATGCGCAAGCACCACATCCGCATCCTGGCCGGAGATGCCGTGTCCCTGGAACTGTCGCCCTATGACATGACCAAGGGCCGGATCACTTTCCGCCACATCGAGCGCCGCGGCCCTGCACCGTCGCACGGCGGCGCGCGACGCTGACGCCAGCGTCGCCTCCGGATTTGTCCGGACGCAGGGAGATCCTCGGAAAAGCGGTTGAATGGCTGTGTAATTTTTTCACATTTAGCCGATTTGCCGCCTGAAAAGTGTGTGGAAGTCCCCATTCGAGGGGGTGTGTAGCGGGCAGGCAATGCCTAGTCTCGGGGCTGCGAATACGGTCTGATTTTTTCAGATCTGTCGAACCAACCCAGATTGCTCTCACCCATGTCCACTCCCCACCGCTCGCTCAAGTTGCTCGTTCTGGCCCTGCTCCCGGTGTCCGGTCTGGTTCATGCGGGGGGTGCGTCCTTTGTCGATGGTCTGTCCAGCGAGGACACGGTCCGCTGGTCGCGCACGAGCGACGTCTTCTCGGGTGAACCAGTGAACAACGGCTGGCGCGCTGACCACATCGCCTTCTCTGGCGGGCAGATGGAGTTGCGCCTGAACACCCAGCCGTGTGCCACAGCGCCGGAGCAGTGCGCCAGCCGCCCCTCCGCGTCGGGTCAACTGCGCAGCAACGACAGCTACGGCTTTGGCCGCTACACCGCTGTGCTGAAGGCTGCCACGGGTCAAGGCGTGGTCACGGATTTCATGAAGTACACCGGCAGCGCTGCGGGCATTCCGACCGATCTGGTCGGCATGCACATCCAGGGCCAGGATCCCACACGGATGCAGGTCAGCTACTTCCTGTCCGGTGTGGGCGCCCAGTACCAGACGGTCAGTCTGGGGTTCGACGCCACGGCTACGCTGCACACATATGCCTTTGACTGGAGCGCTGGAGCGCTGCACTGGTATGTCGACAGCAGCGAGGTCTTCAGCGTGGCCAGCGGCTTGCTGCCGTCGACCGAGGGCCACATCGTCAGCGATGTCTGGGCCGCCAGTCCGAGCACTGCGCCCCTGTTTGGTACCTACTCGGGCGCGGCCACGCGCGCCTACGTCGACAGCATCGCTTTCGAGGTTGCCGCTGCGCCTGTGCCGGAACCGGCATCGGCCCTGCTGCTGACCTCCGGTGCCGGTCTTCTGGCGTGGCGCCGTCGGCGTGAAAGCCGGGCTGCCACGCGCGCTGCCTGATGCAATCGGCGGGCCGCCGCCGCTTTTCCATTTGAGCAAGCCGAGTCTGTCCGCATTGGCTCAAGCGCCACCTGCGTAATCCGATATCCCGCCATCGGGTCGCGGCGATCTGTCATCTCAACAGGCCGTTTCGCACTACCCGGCGTGCGATATCTTGTTGAAGGTGGCGATATGAGTCAAAGGAAGCCGTGTTTGCCGGTGATGGGTGGGTCTGGGCGCCTCGCCATGGTGCTGGTCTGTGCATTGTTCTGGGGAACTGCTGCACAGGCACAGGAGATCCGCATCGGCGGTACTGGGGCGGCGCTCGGCACCATGCAGGTACTTGCCCAGGCCCATGCCAAGACAGCACCGGAGGCACGGCTCACGGTCTTGCCCAGCATGGGCAGCGGTGGCGGCATCAAGGCCTTGCTGGCGGGTGCCATCCAGATTGGTGTCAGCTCCCGCCCGTTGACCGAAGCCGAAACCAAGGCTGGGGCGGTTGCGATCGAGTATGGCCGCACCCCGCTTGTCTTTGCCACGGCACTGAGCAACAAGGTGACCGGAATCACCACCCAGAATCTGGTCGATTTTTATTCCGGCAAGGTCGAGGAATGGCCGACTGGCGCGAAGCTGCGCCTCGTGCTGCGCCCGATCGGGGACTCGGACAGCGAAGCCATCAAGAACATCTCCCCTGCCATGCGCGACGCCAAGACAGCCGCCGAACAGCGCAAGGGCATGGTGTTCACGGTGACTGACCAGGAAACGGCGAGCAGCCTCGAAACGACTGCCGGTACCCTCGGGCCCTCCACGCTGGCATTGATCCTGTCCGAAAAACGCGCGCTCAAGGCCTTGGCAATCGACGGCGTGGTCCCCAGCGGTCCGGCCCTCGCCAATGGCAGCTACCCCCTCTACAAGCAAATGCTGCTCGTCACCGGTCCGAAAAGCGGTGCGGACGCCTTGGCTTTTGTTGCCTTCATCCGCTCGCCGGTGGGCAAGGACATCCTGCAGCAGACCGGCTACTGGGTGAAGTGAAGTCTCCCGCAGCGACACTGTCCATGAAAGCGGCCAGCCACGCGCCGTCTCGCCTGCTGGGCGTCCTCATCGTGGTGCTGGCGGTGTTGTTCACTGCGGGGCTGCCGGCGGGCTATTTCGCCGTGCGCTTCAGCGCGATGGGCTCGTCGCTGCAGACCAAGGCCGAGATCAAGGCCGAAGTCATCAACCAGGCGATTGGTGCATCGCCAGAAATGTGGCGCTTCGAAGAGCACCGCCTGACGGAACTGCTGGTTCGGATGCCTGTGGAACTGGAGGACGAACACGCGAAGATCACGACCAGCCAGGGCGAGCTGGTGGCCGCTTCCTCTCATGTGCTTGCCCGACCCGTTCTCGTTCGAACAGCGCCGCTCCATGATGCCGGTGCCTTGGTCGGCTTCATCGAAATGCAACGTTCGCTGCGGACCCTGTACCTGGAAACCGGCTTGACCGCACTGGCCGGTCTCGCCCTGGGTGTGACGCTGCTGCGCCTGATGCGCCGCCAGCAGGCGCGAGAGCGGCAGCTGGCCGACACGGTGTTCGAAGAGCGTGAACGCGCCCGCGTCACGCTGCAGGCGATCGGTGATGCCGTGATCACCACCGACCTGCACGGGAAGATTGACTACCTCAACCCGGTGGCCGAGCGCCTGACCCAGTGGTCACTGGCCGAGGCGCGGGGCCAGGCCTTGCCCGCCGTCTGCTGCCTCATTGACGAAGCGACGATGCAGAGCGTGCCCTCCCGGGTGGTGATTGCCATGCAGGGCAATACGCAATGCCCCTTTGGCGACACGGAGCTGGCGCTCCTGCGCAGGGATGGCTCGGCGCTGGCGATCGAGGATTCGGCCGCTCCGCTGCTGGACCACCAGGGTGTCGTGATCGGCGGTGTGGTGGTGTTCCGCGACGTCACTGCATCGCGTCGCATGGCGCAGCGCATCACCTGGGCAGCGACCCACGATTCGCTGACAGGGCTGGTGAACCGGCGTGAGTTCGAAATGCGGGTGGAGACTGCGCTCCTGAGCGCACGCAGCTCCGGCCTGCAGCATGTGCTGTGCTACGTCGATCTGGACCAGTTCAAGGTCGTCAACGATACCTGCGGCCATGCCGCCGGAGATGCCTTGCTCAAGCAGTTGGGCACCGTGCTGCAGGCGAGGCTGCGGGGCGCCGACATGCTGGCGCGCCTGGGCGGCGATGAGTTCGGCGTGTTGCTGGAGGCGTGTGCGCTTGACCCGGCGCAGCGCATCGCCGCCGACCTGCTGGCCGCTGTGCGAGACCACCGGTTCCAGTGGGAAGGCAAGGCGTTCACGGTCGGTGCCAGCATCGGACTGGTGGAAATCAACGCCGCCACCGGCAGCCGTGCGGACGTGTTCAGCGCAGCCGACACGGCGTGTTATTCCGCCAAGGAGCAAGGGCGCAACCGGGTCTGCGTGTTCCAGAGCAGCGACGCCGACATGGCGCAACGCCGCACCGAGATGGGTTGGGCGGCACGCCTGACACGGGCACTCGAAGAAGACCGCCTGGTCCTGCACTACCAGCCGTATCTTTCGCTCGGTGCGCACAGCGCACAAGGGCGGCACATCGAGATCCTGCTGCGTCTGATCGACGAGGACGGTCGACTGGTCCAGCCCGGCAGCTTCCTGCCTGCCGCCGAGCGTTACAACATCATGCCGACCATCGACCGCTGGGTGGTCCGGACCGTCTTCTCGCGTTACCGCGACCTGCTGGCCCAGATGGGCGCGCCGCTGACCTGCGCCATCAATCTCTCGGGCACAACCCTCAATTCCGAAGGCATTCTCGATTTCATTCAGGCGCAGTCCGTAGCGCACCAACTTCCGCCCGGCGCCATTTGCTTCGAGATCACCGAGACAGCGGCCATCAACAACATGCGCCACGCGACCCAGTTCATGCGCGACCTGAAGGCACTGGGCTTCCGCTTCGCGCTGGACGACTTCGGCATTGGCACCAGTTCGCTGGCCTACCTCAAGACCCTGCCGGTGGACTACCTGAAGATCGACGGCAGCTTCGTGCGCAACATCGCCACCGATCCGGTGGACCGCGCGATGGCCGACACCATCAACCGCGTCGGTCACATCATGGGTCTGCAGACGGTGGGCGAATACGCCGAATCACCCGAGGTTATCCATGAGCTGCGGGCGCTGGGGGTGGATTTTGCACAAGGGTATGGCGTACAGCGCCCGCAGGCACTGCCGGCACCGCTCCCGCTGCCACTCCGGTCTCCCGAACCTGGTACTGAAACTGCGGGAGCGGGCAGGGCATGAAAAAAGCCCTGAAGCGGGGTTCGGCTTCAGGGCTTTTTCGGACATCCGGTGTCGTTGGTGGAGAGGAGGAGGATCGAACTCCCGACCTTCGCATTGCGAACGCGACGCTCTCCCAGCTGAGCTACCCCCCCGACACAACAAAAAAACTATATCACGGTTTGGCCGAGCGCTGCGAGCGTGAGCGTGCCAGCGCGGCTTCGATGACCGACCGTTTGCGCTCGATTTCCCCGGCCACTTCGGTGCGCAGGGTGAGCGTGTCGAGGTGCTCCAGCTTGTGGCGGGTCTTCAGGTCGAGCTGTTCGGCATGGCGAACGCTGGCGCTGCCACGCCGCTGGTTGCGATCGAGGTAGCGGGTGCGGGCTTCAATGGCCTGCGTCTCGGTCCAGGCCTGCCAGCCAGTCCGGCCGGGTGTGACGACCTCCAGCGAAATGCAGTCCACCGGGCACGCCGGCAGGCACAGCTCGCAACCGGTGCACTGCGCCTCGACCACCGTGTGCATCTGCTTGTGCGCACCCACGATGCAATCGACCGGACAGGCCTTGATGCACAGCGTGCACCCGATGCACCAGGCCTCGTCGATGACGGCGACCGTCAATGGCCCTTCGATGCCGCAGGCCTCGTCCAGCGGCAGCGCAGACCGACCGGTCAACCTGGCGATCCGGATCACGCCGTCCGTGCCGCCGGGGGGGCAGCGGTTGATCTCGGTCTGGTCCTCGGCAATCGCCTGCGCGTAGGCGCGGCAATCCGGGTAGCCGCAGCGGGAACACTGGGTCTGCGGCAGCAGGGCGTCGATCTGGTCGGCGAGTGTGGGCATGGGCGCTGGCAGGCTCGCCGCTCAGGGTGGTGCCTCAGGCCTTCTTTGCCTTGGCCCGAACGGTGGGTGCAGGAGCTTCCACTGCCGCGGCCACCGGTGCCGTTTGCTGGTGCTCCAGGATGAACTTGCGCACTTCCGGGTACGCCATCTCGCGCCAGCGGCGGCCGGAGAAGATGCCATAGTGGCCGGCACCCTGCACCAGATAGTGCTGGCGGCGGTCGGCCGGGATGCCGCTGCACAGGCCATGCGCCGCTTCGGTCTGGCCGGCGCCGGAGATGTCGTCGAGTTCGCCTTCGACGGTCAGCAGTGCGGTGGTCGTGATGTCTTGGGGACGAACCAGCTCGCCCTTGACCTTCCAGGTGCCGTGAACCAGCGAGAAGTCCTGGAACACGGTGCGGATGGTTTCGAGGTAGTAGTCTGCATCCATGT
>JBEANV010000514.1:0-4601 GCA_041165285.1 Pseudomonadota bacterium
ATGCCTTCGGCGACGTGGTACGACAGCGGTCCCACCGCCACCTCGTCGGTGCGCGGGCGCAGCTCCCGCGAGGTCCGGATGTTGTACTGCGTCTTGCGATCGACCGCGAGCAGGGCCGAAGCGTCCATCACATTGCGGTTGGGCGATACCCCGAAGTGCGAGCTGAGGAAAAACCGGCCCGAGGTGTCGTGCGCGCAGATCCAGACGTTCTCCCGCCAGTTGTCACCACTGTCCACGACATGGTCGAAGGTCGTGGGCGTCTGGTGACAGAGCATCTCGTCGTATTGGCTGAGCATCGTGCGCTCCGTTCACATCCACACGTTCAGGCGCCAGTGCCGCGCACATTGCGGGCGCTGCCGTTGCGCTTGTCGCTTTCGCCCCAGGCCATCCAGCGGTCGGGCTCGCGGGTATCGCCGACGCGGCGCCAGCGGCCTTCCTGCTGCGCGGTGATCGGGAAGCCGCCGACGAAGTCGGTCATGCGGCCCTTCGGATCGGGCAGGAATTCCCATTCCTCGCGGCCTTCAAGAACGATGCGCGCGTCTTCGGCAAACCAGCCACCGGCCGGGTGGCGAGCGGTGCCTTCGATGTCGGTGGTGGTGCGGATCTCGCCTTTTTCGTTCTGGAAGATCGCGTAGCCCAGTTGCTCGTGGCCGACCAGGAAGGAGCCCACGTCGTAGCTGCCGTCCTTGTAGACGGTGGCGAAGTTCCACCACACCACGTGCATCTTGTTGTTGACCACAAGATCCTTGTGCATGTGGATCGCACCGCCTTCGGCCATCCAGGCCTGGTCGAGCGAGATCACGCCCTTGACCGGACGGCCCTCGCAGGTGCCGGCCACGTCGTACATCTGCGCCACGTAGAAGGTGCCCCAGTCCACGCCCGGCAGGTACCACTGCATGCCGTTGCCGAGCAGCTTGCCGGTCAGGCTGAACAGGCCCTCTTCATGCCAGGAGAAATCGGTGCCCGAGGCGCTGATGCGCCAGGGCTGGCCAACGTCATCGGGCCAGTTCGACCACCAGGCGGTGTCGCCTTCGAGGCCGCGGGCCGGGAACATCGTCAGCGCGCGCGGCGCGATGCGCTCCTTGTCGATGCGGATGTTCTCGCCGTCCAGCCGGGTGCTCTGGTAGATGAACTTGGTCGGATTCGGCGTGCTGCCCGGCGCGTTCAGGGCGCGCACCATCGAGTAGATGTGGCCCTCTTCGTCGCGCACGCTGCCGAAGGGCATGTGCTTGGTCAGCTTCAGTCCGAAGTGGTCGCGCAGGTCGGCGAGCCTGGCGCCGCTGACCTTCTGCGGGCCGACCAGGCACTGGTAGCCGAAGTCCGAGCGTTCTGGAACGTGGGTGAAGGTTCTCATGGCGCGGCCCTCAGTCCCAGAGGACGTGGACGGACTTGGCGCCACGCAGGTGCGCACCTTCGATCCGGGGCGGCGGCTGGTCCGGGTCCAGGCGCAGGTTCGGGAACAGGTCGAGCAGGCCGTTGATCGCGCACTGCAGTTCGAGCTTGGCGACGAATTGGCCGATGCACATGTGCGGCCCGAAGCCGAAGCCGAACGAGGGCTTCTGGCGGCGGTCGATGTCGAAGCGGTCCGGGTTCTCGAACACCGTTTCGTCGCGGTTGGCCGACGCGACCATGCACTGCACGAACGACCCCTTGGGGATCTTCACCCCGCCGATCACGACATCGTTGGCCGTCTCGCGCACCTTGAAGGTCGAGGACGGCTCGAAGCGCACCGCCTCGTCGATCAGCTTGGGCACCAGGGTGCGGTCATTGCGCACGCGGTCCATCAGCCCTGGCTCGGTGAGCAGGAAGTTCATTGCGGCGCTGAAGGTGCGCGTGGTGGTTTCACCGGCCGCCGGCAGCAGCGAGCGGGCGAAGGTGGCGACCTCGTGGTCGTTGAGCTTGTGGCCTTCGTATTCGGCGCGCATCAGGCGGCTGATGATGTCGTCGCCGGTGGCGCCTTCGGCATGGCGCTTCTGCACCTGGGCCATCAGCACGTCGTACAGGCTCTTCACCGCCTGCGCGGCGATGCGGCGACCCTCTTCGGCCTTGGCCTTGTCGAGCTGGTTGGCGGCCAGCATCGACAGCGCCCAGGCCGCGTACTGGTTGTACTCGTCGGGCTTGTCCTCGGGAAAGCCGACCAGCGCATACATCACCCGCACCGGGAAATGCAGCCCCATCTCCATCAGGTCGGCCTTCTTGTTCGGCAGCATCGGCATCAGGAAGTCCTCGCGCACCACCCGGTCGATCTTCGGCCGCCACTTGTTGACGTTCTCCGGCATGAACGACGGTTGCAGCAGGTTGCGCACCTGGCGATGCGCCGGGCCGTCCATGCCCAGGATCATCAGCCCGTCCCAGACCTTGCCCATGCCTTCGAGGATGAAGCCGCTGGTGTAGTTGGTGGCGTCCTTCAGCACGTTCATCACGTCGGCGTACTTGAAGACCGCGAAGGTCGGCCGGGTGCCCGCCTGCTGACCCGCGTTGGTCGGCACCCCGAGGAACTTGGCGATGAAGTCCCCTTCGTAGACCGGCGTGGTGCGCCGCATCTCGTTGCAGGCACCGTACAGGTCGTCGGTCTTGCCGCGGTAGGTGTCGCTGACGCTGGCGTAGGCCTGTTCCAGTTTCTGGGTGTTGGTGGTGTCGCTCATGCGGATCTCCGTTCAGGGTCGTCGAATCGGGGGTAGCGGCCCATTCCCAGCAGCAGGACCGGGCCGATCAGGAAGCAGGCCATGCAGACCTGCAGCAAGGGGCCGTAGCCCATGCCCGCCCGCAGCAGGGCGGCGAAAAAAAACGGCGCGATGGCCGAGCCAATGGTGGCCACGCCGAGGTGAACGCCGAAGGTCTTGCCGTAGTCGCGCAGCCCGAAATAGCGGGCCACCAGGTAGGCCGCGATGTCGAACTCGGCGCCCGAACCGACGCCGATCAGCGCCGTCGCCAGCATCAGCGCCGCCACGGGTGTCCGGCCGTCCGCCTGCCAGAAGAGTGCGCAACCGATGGCCGGCAGCGACAGCGTCACGGCCGCCACGGCGGGTGCCCAGAAGCGGTCCAGCAGCACCCCCACCAGCAGCCGCCCGGCAATGAGCGACAGCCCGAACACGCTGAACACGGCGCCCGCAGCCGCAGCCGACAAGCCGAGGTCGCGCAGCAGCGGCACCGTGTTGGACACCATGCCCACCACGCCAGCGACCACCAGCGACAGCGCCCCGTTGCAGAGCCAGAACGCCCGTGTGCGGGCGGCTTGCGCGAAAGTCAACCCGGGCAGCGTGCCGGTCGCGGAGCCGGATGACGCCCGCACCTGCACCGGCAACGTGCGGGCCGCCCACGGCAAGGTCAGCAGCAGCGGCAGCACGGCCAGCAGCGCGAAGCCCGCCCGCCAGTCCGATCGGCCCACCACCCAGGTGATCGCCGGGGGCAGCACCGCCGCCGCCACGCCGGTGCCGCAGAGCACCAGCGAGAGCGCGAACCCCCGGTGGCGCTCGAACCAGAGGTTGACCCACTGGGTCCAGGTGACCGGCGTGGTGCCGACGCCGAGCAGCGGCAGCAGGAAATAGCCGAGGTAGAGCCAGCCGATCGAGCCGTTCACCGGCAACTGGGTCATGCCCAGCAGCCCGATCGACAGCAGCACCAGCGACACCCGGCTGACCTGGCGCATGCCGTGGCGGGCGTTGAGCCAGCCCACCGCGTTCACCGACAGCGCACCACCCGCGGCGATGAAGCTCGACACGAGCTGCAGATCGGCCCGCGACCAGCCGAACGCCTGCTCCAGCGGGACGATCAGCGCCCCCAGGCTGTAGAGCAGCAGCGCGCTGACGCTGGTACTCACGCCGACCAGCGCCATGGCCAGCACGGGCCAGCCGCGCACGATCTCGCCGCCGGGGCGGTCGAGGGCGGGTATCTGGGGCAGGTCGTGGTGCATGGCGGTTCAGGCTCAGAACTTGTCTTCGATGCCGGCGATCGGCGCCATCGTCGCGCCGCCGTCCACCAGCAGCGTGGTGCCGGTGATGTAGCTGGCGTCCTTCGAGGCCAGGAACAGCACCGCAGACGCGATTTCGGCCGGCTGTCCGGGGCGTGGCACCGGGAACGCCCGGGCAATCTTGGCGCTGTAGTCGTCCGGCAGGTGTTCGCGCATCCGGTCCGAGGCGATCAGGCCCGGCTCGACCACGTTGACCAGCACGCCCTGGTGCCCGACTTCATTCGCCAGGCCGCGGGCAAAGGCGTTCATGTACGCCTTGCTGGCCATGTACGGCACCAGGCCCGGTGTGAAGCTGCGGTTGGCGGCGCCGGACGAGATGTAGATCAGCCGCCCCTTGTCGGCTGCCTTGCCGAGTGCGGGCACGGCGTCGCGGGCCAGCCAGAACAGCGAGTGGACGTTGGCCCGCACCTGCTGGTCGAAGGCCACCTCGTCCATGTCGGCGACCTTGCCGAGTGCGGCGTCCGCGGCGCAGTGGACCACCACATCCAGCCCGCCAAAGGCCACAAGCGCCGCGGCGACGGCCACGCGCACATCCTCGCGCACCCCCACGTCGCCCACTGCCAGCACCGCCTCGCCGCCCCTGGTGCGGATGCCATCAACCACCGCCTGGCCGCGTGTACGGGTCCGGGCC
>JBEANV010000515.1:0-6407 GCA_041165285.1 Pseudomonadota bacterium
AGCCGCTCACGCAGACCCGCTTGCAGCAGCACCTCCGCCCGGTGCTGGATGTCACCGACGATCTGCAGGACCAGCCGCTCTGAATCAACGGACAGATTGACCGGCTCTGCTGTCGCCGCCAAATCGGACGGACGAAGCACCTCGGTCAGCGTCGGCACATCGTCCGGCGGGACACGCAGGGCCGCGTTCATGCGCCCACCTCGTGGCGTTCGATGGTGCAACCTTCCGCGCTGTACTGGCGCCAGCGACCGCGCGCGCCGTCCCGGTCCAGGTCGTCACGCCCGACCACTTCGATCACGCGCTGGTACTGCGTGTAAGCCTGCGGCACATCGCGCCCGAGGTTGACCAGCACGTCGTGCCCGAAGCGGGCGCTGTGGCCGGTCGTCAGCAGCACCGGCGTGGCTTGCAGGCGCGGCGGCAGTTCATCTGCCGAGGCACCGCGCCAGTGCGGAATGAACTCCAGCGCCTCGAAGGTCCACAGCAGCCGGTCAAGTTCGGCCAGTTGCGCCGATCCGCCGGTGACCACCACCCGGGCGCCCGCCCGGTAGGCCTTGCGCAGGAGCCGGCAGGTGTAGACCCGCCGGTCCGGCACGTTGAAGTGAAAAGCAACCGCCGTCATGACGACCGATCAGCCCGCCTGACCCAGGAGGTAGTGCGTCAGCAGCGGCACCGGCCGGCCGGTGCCGCCCTTGGCCGCGCCGGAGCGAAAGGCCACGCCAGCGACGTCCAGATGCGCCCAGCGGTATTGGCCGGTGAAGCGCTGCAGGAACTTGGCGGCCGTGATCGCCCCCCCGGCGCGGGCGCCGATGTTGGGGACGTCGGCGAAGTGGCTCTTGAGACCTTCGTCGTATTCCTCGTCCAGCGGCATGCGCCAGGCGGTGTCGTGCGAAGTGGTGCCAGCCCGCAGCAGCGCATCGGCCAGCGCGTCATCGGGGCTGAACAGGCCCGCGTGCTGGAAGCCCAGGCCGACGATGATCGCGCCGGTCAGTGTGGCGATGTCGATGACCGCGGCCGGCTTGAAGCGCTCGGCGTAGGTCAGCGCGTCACACAGGATCAGGCGCCCTTCCGCATCCGTGTTGAGGATCTCGATGGTCTTGCCGGACATGGAGGTCACGACGTCGCCCGGCTTGATCGCGCGGCCGTCCGGCATGTTCTCGCAGGTTGGAATCAGACCGACAAGGTTGATCTTCGGCTTGAGTTCGGCGATGGCGCGGAAGGTGCCGAGCACGCTGGCCGCACCACCCATGTCGAACTTCATCTCGTCCATTTCGGCCGACGGCTTGATGGAGATGCCACCGGTGTCGAAGGTAATGCCCTTGCCGACCAGCACGGTTGGCGCATCCTTCTTGCTCGCGCCCTGGTAGCGCAGCACGATGAAACGCGGCGGCTCCTCGGAGCCTTGCGCCACGGCCAGGAAGGCACCCATGCCGAGCTTCTCGATGTCCTTGCGGTCCAGCACCTCGACCTTGAGCCCGCGCTCCTTGGCGAGTTCGCGGGCGTGGTCGGCCAGCATCGACGGCGTGCAGTGGTTGCCGGGCCGGTTGGCGACTTCGCGGGCCAGCGTGCTGCCGGCGGCGATGGCACGGCCACGGGTCAGGCCGGCGTCCACCTCCGCCTGCGCGGCGTCACCGCAGACGAGGTCCAGCCGTGTCCATTTCGGCGCCTCGGCGGCGCTCGGCTTGGTGTGGCGGTAGACATAGACGGCGTCTTGCGCAACGCAGACAGCCGCTTCGGCCATCGCCGCATCTGGCTCGCCAGCACCCGCCCAGACCAGCGCAGCGTGTTCGGCGCCGCAGCCTTTCAGATGCCCGAAGGCGGCGCCCAGCGCCTTGCGCCAGGCCTTGCCGCCGCCATCGGCCGCCACGGCGATGACCAGACGCGGGGCCTTGAGGCCCGACGGCCGGTGGGCATAGAGGGTGCGCCCGGCCTTGAGCGCGAGATCGCCCTGGGCCACGGCGTCGTCGATCAGTTTCCTGACCGCTGCCGGCAAACGCCACGCGCTGGTCTCGGGTGGCACGATGACCACCAGTGCATCGGTGACCAGCTTCGAATAATCCTGCGTTGCCGCCGTGAGTGTTTGAACGTCCATAATTCCGCGCTGCTCCTGTACGCACTGATGTTATTCGATTCCACCCTACGCAAAGCCTTGTCCCGCAGCTTCGGCGGCACCCTTGTGGTCATCCTCACCATCGTGCTGACGATGATGCTGATCCGTGTGCTCGGCATGGCCGCCGGGGGGGAAGTCTCGCCGCAGGACGTCGTGCTGCTGCTGGGCTACACCGCGTTGGGCCACCTGCCGACGATGCTGAGCCTGTCGCTGTTCATCTCCGTCGTCTCCACCCTGACGCGGATGTACCGGGACAGCGAGATGGCGGTCTGGTTCAGCAGCGGCTTGTCGCTGAAGCACTTCGTGCCCCCGGTGCTGCGCTTCGCGGCGCCGGTGCTGGTGGCGGTCGCGGCGCTGATGCTGGTGGTCTGGCCCTGGGCGAACCGCAACACGGTCGATCTGCGCGCCCGCTACGAGCAGCGCTCCGACCTGTCGCGGGTGGCGCCGGGCCAGTTCCAGTCCTCGGGCGACGGCAGCCGGGTGTTCTTCCTGGACAAGCAGTCCACCGACAGCGCCACTGGCCACCACATCTTCATCCTCGACCAGCGCGAGGGCCGCGAGTCGGTCACCACCGCCCAGGCCGGCCGGATCGAACCGGACGGCGAGAACGGCCGTAGCCTGGTGCTGAACAACGGCGCCCGCACCGATCTGGACCTTTCCGGCGGCACACGCACCATCTCGCGCTTCGACCAGTACGCGGTACGCATCGGCGAAAAGGCCATGGCCCATCTGCAGGAACGCCCGCCCAAGGCGCTCGACACGCTGGATCTGCTCGGCTCGACCAGCCTGCGGGCGCAGGGCGAACTGGTCTGGCGGGCCGGCATGGTGCTGGCGGCGTTCAACCTGCTGCTCTGGGGCATCGGACTGGCCTCTGGCGGGCCGCGGGGCGGCAACAACTGGGTGCTGCTGGTGGCGCTGCTGGGCTTCGTCGTGTACTTCAACCTGATCAACCTGACACAGGCCTGGGTCGGTACCGGCAAGCTCGGCGCGGCCGCTGCACTGGCGAGCCTGCATGGCGGCCTGCTGCTGGGTGCGCTGGGGTTGCTGCGCTGGCGCATGCGCTGACCCGGAGACTGCCCATGCGCACCATACGCCGCCTCCTGTACCGCGAGATCCTCGGCGCCACCGCCTTCGTGATGCTCGCCTTCCTGGGCCTGTTCCTGTTCATCGACCTGGTGGGCGAGCTGGACGATGTCGGCAAGGGCGGCTACACGCTCGCGCAGGCCTTGCTGGTCTGCGCGCTGCAGGTGCCTGGCCACGTCTACGAACTGGCGCCGATCGGCGTGCTGATCGGCGCCATCTACGCGCTGGCGCGGCTGGCGCAGTCGAGCGAGTTCACCATTCTGCGCACAGGCGGGCTCGGCCCCGGGCTGGCGCTGAAGCTGCTGGCACAACTCGGACTGGCGATGGCGGCCCTGACGTTCGCCGTCGGCGACTTCGTGGCGCCGTGGTGCGACACACAGGCCACCGTGCTGGAGGCTGTCCGCAAGGGCCGCCTCGACACCGCCGTCGGCGGCATCTGGTTGCGCGACAGCCGGCTGGCTGACGACGGCGAGCACCGCTACACCATCAACCTGGGCGTTGCCCGCGACGACGGTGCGGTCGAGAAGGTGCGCATCTTCGAGTTCGGACCCAAGGGCGAACTGCGCACCCGCACCACTGCAGCCCGCGCCACCATCGGGTCAGACGGCGTGTGGCAGCTTGACGAGGTACGGATCTCCCAGTGGGCCGCCAACAGCACGCCCTCGCTCGCCCCCGACCAGACGATGGACCACCTCGCCTGGCGCTCCGGCCTGACGCGGCAGGTGGTGGCCTCGGCGGTGCTGCCGCTGCACACCATGTCCACCCTGGCGCTCTACACCTACATGACGCACCTGGCCGAGAACGACCAGTCGGCCCAGCGCTACGAGATCAAGTTCTGGAAAAAGGCCCTCTATCCGCTCGCCTGCCTGGTGATGATGGGGCTGGCGCTGCCCTTCGCTTACCTGCACGCCCGCTCGGGCGGGCTGTCGCTGAAGGTGTTCGGTGGCATCCTGCTGGGCATCAGCTTCGTGCTGCTCAATAACGTCACCGGCCACCTCGGGCTGCTCCACCAGTGGACACCGTGGCTGGCAGCCAGTCTCCCCAGCGCGCTGTATCTGCTGATGTCGCTCGGCGCCTTCAGCTGGTTGGTGCGCTACCGCTGAATCGTTGAACTAGGAAACCACCCCATGCACGGCATCCTGCTCTTCGCCCACGGGGCACGCGACCCCGCCTGGGCCACACCCTTCCACACGATCGCCGCGCACATGCGCCAGGAGTCGGGCGGCCGGCCCGTCGCGCTGGCCTTCCTCGAACTGATGACGCCCAACCTCGACGGTGGTGTGGCGGAACTGGTCGAGCAAGGCTGCACCGCGGTCACGGTCGTGCCGCTGTTCCTCGGCGCAGGCGGGCATGTGCGGCGCGATCTGCCGCTGCTGCTCGACAACGCCCGCGCGCACTTCCCCGGCGTGGAAATCGCCACGACAGCCGCCATCGGCGAGCTGGACGCCGTGACGCTGGCCATCGCGCGGGCGGCACTGTCGCTGCTGCCGCTGCCCCCGGTCCCGTCGGCATGAACCTGCACCAGTTCCGCTTCGTGCAGGAGGCCGCCCGCCGCAACCTCAACCTCACCGAAACCGCCAAAGCCCTGCACACCTCGCAGCCGGGCATCTCCAAGGCCATCCTGGAGCTGGAAGAGGAACTCGGCGTCGACATCTTCGCCCGCCACGGCAAGCGCCTGCGCCGCGTCACCGAACCGGGCCGCCAGGTGCTGACCTCGATCGAGATCATCATGCGCGAGGTGGCCAACCTGAAGCGCATCGGCGAGGACTACTCGCGCCAGGAGGCCGGCACGCTGTCCATCGCCGCCACCCACACCCAGGCCCGCTACGTGCTGCCGACGCCGGTCGCCGCGCTGCGCACCCGCTACCCGAAGGTGAACATCAGCCTGCACCAGGGCACGCCCGAGCAGGTCGCCCAGATGATCCTCGACGACTCGGCCGAGATCGGCATGGCCACCGAGCGGCTGACGCAGTACGACGAACTCGTCACCCTACCATGCTACGAGTGGCGCCACGTCGTGGTCGTGCCGGTCGCCCATCCGCTGGCGCGTGTCGAGCGGCTCACGCTGGAGCAGATCGCCACCGAACCGCTGATCAGCTACCACCCGTCGTTCACCGGCCGCTCCAAGATCGACGCCGCCTTCGAGCAGCGCCAGCTCAAGCCCGGTTTCGTGCTGGAGGCGATCGACTCGGACGTGATCAAGACCTACGTGCGGCTCGGGCTGGGCGTGGGCATCGTGGCCGAGATGGCGGTGGCGGACGATCCGCTGTGCGGCCCCGGCGGCGACCTGATTGCCCGTCCGGTCGGCCACCTGTTCGGGCCGAACGTCGCGCGCATTGCCTTCAAGCGTGGCGCCTACCTGCGCAACTTCGTCTATACCTTTGCCGAACTGCTGTCGGACCAGCTCACCCGGCCGCTGATCGAGCGAGCCATGCTCGGCCTGGCCGCTGACCGCCCCGCCAGCGACGGACTCTGACCCACTGACCCCTGACCCCACCAGACCAGGACCGCCCCCATGCGCACCCCGACCGTCACCAGCCGCCTGCCCCAGGTCGGCACCACCATCTTCACCGTCATGTCGGCGCTGGCCACACAGTGCGGCGCAGTCAACCTCGGCCAGGGATTCCCGGACTTCGACGGCGATCCGCGCCTGATGCAGGCGGTCAAGGACGCGCTCGACGCCGGCCACAACCAGTACCCGCCGATGGTCGGCATCCCCGCGCTGCGCGACGCCATCGCCGCCAAGGTCGAGGCGCTCTACGGCCACCGCTACGACCCCGCCACCGACATCACGGTCACTGCGGGCGCCACGCAGGCCATCATCACCGCCGTGCTGGCCCTCGTGCACCCGGGCGACGAGGTCATCGTGCTCGAGCCTTGCTACGACAGCTACGCGCCGAACATCGAACTCGCCGGCGGCAAGGTGGTGCGCGTCCCGCTCACCCCGGGCACCTTCCGCCCCGACTTCGCGAAGATCGGCGCGGCCATCACGCCGAAGACGCGCGCGATCATCGTCAACACGCCGCACAACCCCAGCGCCACGGTGTGGAGCGAGGCCGAGATGCGTCAACTCGAAGCCCTGCTGGCGCCGACCGACATCATCGTCATCGCCGACGAGGTGTACGAACACATGGTCTACGACGGCGCGCTGCACCAGAGCGCCGCGCGCTTCCCGGCCCTGGCCGCACGCAGCGTGGTCATCTCCAGCTTCGGCAAG
>JBEANV010000516.1:0-5757 GCA_041165285.1 Pseudomonadota bacterium
CCTGCGCCTGCAACTCGGCCAGCAAGGTGCGTTCGCCCAGATCGGACAGCAGCAGAAAACCCTGCGCCTCATCCCACGCCAGCACCTCGGGCGCGTTCAGCCCGCCCTGGCGCAGCAGGCCAGCGACCTGCACGAAGGGCCGGCTGTCCTCGCGGTCGGGCGGGGCGTCCATGACGATGCACGCCACCTCGCCACGGGCACTGTCAACGCGGAAGTAGCGCCGGAAGCTCGCGTCGGCGCTGGCCGGGCGCAGGCTGTCGGGACGCAGGCCGTGGGCGTCGGCCTGCGCCGCCAGCCAGGTGTCGAACGCGGCACGGCGCTGGTCATCGGGCCAGTGGATGGAAGTCAGGGCGTCAGCAGGGGTCACGGGAGCCATCTTGGAGCATGAAATAATCAATCGATTCTAGCGAGCTGCCCCTGGGGCACCCCACTGCCTTCCGTGCCGAACCGACCTGCTCCCGCCGACGTCCGCCGCTTCCGGTCAGGCCGCGCCTGCACGCTGGTGCTGGTGTGGGTCGCGGCACTGGCACCCGCCGCGGCCGTCGCCCAGTCCTGCCCGGCCCAGGCGCCCGACTGGGCCACACAGGGCCTGCGGCTGCCGGTGGTGGACGGTGAACGGGCCGGCGCCCCTGACGATGACCGCATCCACCTGGAAGCGGACCACCTCAGCGGTCAGACCGGCGAGTCGCTGATCGCCGACGGCCGTGCCCAGCTGCGCCGCGGCCTGCTGACCCTGCAGGCCGAGCACCTCGAATACCGCCAGCGCGACGACCGCGTCAAAGCCTCCGGGCAGGTGCTGCTGGTGCGCGGCGACGACCGCTACCAGGGCAGCGAGCTGACGCTGAACACCGAGCACCAGGAGGGCTATTTCCTGGATCCCCGCTTCTACCTCGGCCGCAACCAGGCGGGCGGGCGTGCCGAGCGGGTCGATTTCATCGGCAAGAACCGCATGGTGGTGCGTGGCGCGGCCTACAGCAGCTGCGAGCTGGTCGATGGCGAGACGACGCCGTGGGTGCTGACGACCCGGCGCGTGCGGCTGGACTTCGATGCCAACGAGGGCGTGGCCGAAGGGGCCGTGCTGCGTTTCTACGGCGTGCCGATCCTGGCCGCGCCGGTGCTGAGTTTTCCGGTGACGGACGCACGCAAATCGGGCTGGCTGCCGCCGCTGATCACCACGTCGAGCAACACCGGCGTGGGGCTGTCGATGCCCTACTACTGGAACATCGCACCCGATCTGGACGCCACGCTCACGCCCACGCTGCTGACCAAGCGCGGCGCGGGCCTGGAAACCGAATTCCGCTACCTGCGCGAGCGGTGGCGTGGCGAGGTCAGCGGTTTCTGGCTGCCACATGACCTGACCGCCGACCGGGCGCGCTGGGCCGCACGCTGGACCCAGCAGGGCGACCTGCCCAGCGGCGTGCGCTACGACGGGCACCTGCTGCGCGTGTCGGACAACAGCTACTGGAAAGACGGCCTGCGCGGCGCCGAGTCGCTCACACCGCGTCTGCTGTCGAGCACGGTGCAAGCGCAGCAGCGCCGCCTGCTGCAAGTGGCCGGGCTGGGCGAGGTCGACCAGCAGCTCTATGCACGCCTGCAACAGTGGCAGGTGCTGCAGGACACCGACCCTGCGACGCGGATCGACGCGCCCTACCAGCGCACACCGCAGCTCGGCGCGCACTGGAGCAACCGCGGTGGCCCCCTGCACTGGTCGCTGCAGACCGAGTTCAACCACTTCACCCACACCGACCCGACCCGCGTCGGTGGCAGCCGGCTCCACGCACTCGGCCAGGTGGCGCTGCCGCTGGGCGACGAAGGCTGGCGGCTCACCCCGCGGGCGAGTTTCAACGCCGCGGGCTACCAGGTCGATCAGCCGCTGAGCGACGGCCGCACCCGCGCGGGGCGGGTGATTCCGAGTGTCAGCGTGGACAGCGCCTGGTCGCTCGACCGAGAAACCCGCGGCTTCGGCCGCGACCTGACGCAGACGCTGGAGCCGCGGCTGCTCTACGCCTACACGCCGTGGCGCGACCAGTCGGCGCTGCCGAACTTCGACAGCGCAGCCCTCGATTTCAACGCCACCACGGTGTTCTCGGAAAACGTGTTCTCGGGCGTGGACCGCGTCTCCGACGCCCACCAGATCACCGGTGGCCTGACCACGCGCTACCTGGACCGGCGCAGCGGCGCCGAGCTGGCGCGGCTCGGTGTCGCACAACGCTACCGGCTCAGCGACCAGCGCATCACCGCCGATGGCGAGGCCGCAACCAGCCGCTTCTCGGACGTGCTGGTGCAGGGCTCGATCACGGCAATCCCGCGCTGGACGCTGGACAGTTCCTTGCAGTTCAACACCGACACCGACCGCGTGGTGCGCACCATCACCAGCGTGCGCTACTCGCCGGGGCCGCTGCGCACGCTCTACGCCAGCCACCGCCTCAAGCGTGGCGCCAGCGAGCAGCTCGCACTGGGCTGGCAGTGGCCGATCGACGGTCTGCTGGCGCCGCTGGCCCGCCTGATGGACCTGCCAGACGCGAACGGCCCGGTCCGTGCGGCGCGCAGCAGCACATCGTCCTGCGATGGCCGGCTCTACGGCGTCGGCGCGCTCGACTACAGCCTGAAAGACCGGCGCGTCAGCGGTGCCATCGTCGGCTTCGAATACGATGCAGGCTGCTGGATCGGCCGCGTGGTCGCCCGACGCCAGTCCACCAGCCTGCAGGCATCTTCGACGCAACTGATGCTGCAGCTGGAGCTGGTGGGCCTGTCCCGGCTGGGCACCAATCCGCTGTCGGTCTTGAAGGACAATATCCCCGGCTACCAGCTGCTGCGTGACCCCCGGGCCGCAGCCTCCACGGCCGTCCAACCACCCGCCACCGGCGGCGACACCGACACCCCATGACCGAGCTGCTGACCCTGCCCCCCGACGCGCGCACCGCCGCGATGACACCGCGCCGCAGCCAGGCGCTGGCCGTGCTGTGGCTGGCGGCCAGCCTGCTGTGCAGCCCGATCGACGCCCTGGCCCAGGCCGCGCGCCGCAGCGGCGACTACATCGTCGCGGTGGTCAACCAGGAACTGGTGACCAACAGCGAAGTGCAGCAGCGCCTGCTGCGCGCCGAGCAGGAGTCCGCCAGCAACAACACCCGGCTGCCCGACCGCGACACGCTGATGCGCGAGCTGCTCGACCAGCTGATCGACGAGCGCGCCCAGCTCGGTGCGGCCCGGGACGGCAGCGTGCGGGTGGACGAAGCGGAAATCGACCGGGCGGTCACCAACGTCGCGGCGCAGAACAAGGTCACCGTGCCACAGCTGCGCGAACGTCTGCGCACCGAGGGCATGGACTTCGCCCGCTTCCGCAACAACCTGCGCGACCAGATCCTGCTGGAGCGGATCCGCGAACGCGAAGTGCAGAGCCGCATCCGCATCAACGATGCCGACATCGAGGCCTGGCTGGCCGAGCAGCGCGAGAAGAACGGCGCAGCAACGGAATACAACATCGCCCAGATCCTGCTGTCGGTGCCGGAAAACGCCACGCCGGCGGTCGTCACGCAGCGCCGGGCGCAGGGCGTGGCGCTGCTGCAGCGTCTGCGTTCCGGCGAGGATTTTGCGGCCCTGGTGCGCGAAGCCTCTGACGCTGGCAAGGACCGTGGTGGAGAGATCGGCCTGCGCCGCGCCGACAAGCTGCCGGACCTGTTCATCGAGGCGATCGGACCGCTGCGGGTGGGCGAGGTGGCACCGCAGGTGCTGCGCTCGGGCGCGGGTTTCCATGTGCTCAAGCTGGTCGAGCGCCGCGAAGCCGCGCTGACCGTGGCGCAGCAGCACGCACGCCACATCCTGCTGCGTCCCGGCCCGAAGCTGACGCAGGACGCCGCCATCCGCCGCCTGGCCGGCTACAAGCGCCAGATCGAAGCCGGCACGGCCAAATTCGAAGAACTTGCCCGCCAGCACTCGGAAGACGGCAGCGCAGCCAACGGCGGTGACCTCGGCTGGGCGTCGCCGGGCCAGTTCGTGCCGGAGTTCGAACAGACGATGTCGGCGCTGCGGCCGGGGTCGATGGCCGATCCGGTCGTCTCGCGCTTCGGTGTTCACCTGATCCAGCTGCTGGAACGCCGCGACCAGCGTCTGGAGCCCCGCGAACAGCGCGAAATGGCCCGTACCGCCCTGCGCGAGCAGAAATCCGAAGATGCCTACAGCGACTGGGCCCGCGAGGTGCGTGCCCGCGCCTACGTCGAGCTGCGTGATCCGCCCGGCCAGTGACCTCCCCGTCTCCACGAGTTCCCCTCCTTTGAAACACATTCCCCGCAAGCGCTTCGGCCAGCATTTCCTCACCGACGGCGCTGTGCTTTCGGCCATCGTGCGCGCCATCGATCCGCGACCCGGCGAGGCACTGGTCGAGATCGGCCCGGGCATGGGGGCGATGACCGATCCGATCGTCGAATGCTGCGAACACCTCACGGTGGTCGAACTCGACCGTGATCTCGCCGCCCGCTTGCGCAAGCGGCCCGAGCTGACGGTGATCGAATCCGACGTGCTGAAGGTCGATTTCCGCGAGGTTGCCCGCCTTGCACGCGCCACCTACGGCGAAGCGCACAAGCTGCGCGTGGTCGGCAACCTGCCCTACAACATCTCCAGCCCGATCCTGTTCCACCTGCTTGACTTCGTCGACGTGGTGGAGGACCAGCACTTCATGCTGCAGAAGGAAGTCGTCGCCCGCATGGCCGCCTCGCCGGGCAAGAAGGACTTCGGCCGGCTGTCGGTGATGCTGCAGTGGCGCTACGACATCGAGTCACTGATCGACGTGCCACCCGAGTGCTTCGATCCGCCGCCGCGGGTAGATTCGGCCGTCGTGCGCATGACGCCGCTGCGCCATCCACCGGCGGTGGATGTGTCGCTGTTGAGCGAACTGGTGGCGGTGGCGTTCTCGCAACGCCGCAAGATGCTGCGCAACACGCTGGGCCATTGGCTGCACGAGCGTTGCGGCGCCGATGTACCGGCCTTCGACCTGCAGCGCCGGGCCGAAGAGGTGCCGGTGGCCGACTACGTGGCACTGGTGACCGCTGTGGGCCAGCGCGACGCAGCAGCAGCGCGCGCGCCATGAAACAAGCCCGCACGCGGCGGGCTTGTGGGTTGCGTCGTGGACGCTGTGCAGCGGTGTCGGTCGTCAGGCGGCAGCTGCGAGAGCTGACGTGTCGAAGGCACTGCTCATCACTGGCATGTGCGGCGCAAAGGCCGGTGCAGCGTTCTTGCTCGGTTTCGGTGGCGGCTTCACAGGTTCCGCCTGGGCTCCATCAGCCCGCTCCCATTGCCCTTGGTCCTGGGAGCGGGCTACTGAAAAGAATAGAAACATCGGAAGGGAATCTTCCGTTCTCCCCAGTAGTCGGAGGCATCGCGGAACACGTCCAGCAATTGCTCGCGCGCCTCGCGGTCGAATTTGGCGTTGTCCGGCAACTGCTCCAGCACGAGGACAAACCCTGCCTGCACCCCGGACTTGTTGACCAGATCGGTCATGCAGTCGTAGAGCGCGTCGAGGTTCTTGCCGAAGTGGGCCGGGAACAGGAACGCCTTGGCAATCGACTCCAGCACTTCCGGCTTGGAAGACGCTTCGGCCAGATTGGCATAGAGAAAGTGGTGGCCCAGGTCTTGGGCCGCCAACATGAGGTCGTCCACTCGGAAGGCCCGGATGGCCTGCACGATGTTCGGACGCACGGTCTGCATAAGCATGGTGGATGGTCCCTTAGGGCTCTCGATCCTCGTCGAAGTCACGGTGCGATG
>JBEANV010000517.1:0-12533 GCA_041165285.1 Pseudomonadota bacterium
GCGCCAGATGTACTCGTGCGCACTCTGCGTGTTTCATCGGCCGGTGGGTGTTCCTCCGCAACGATTCCCATTCCGAAGTCATCTGGCCCGCCAGTTTCAGGCGCGTGGCCCATGCCAAGACACTGCGTGCGGCCACATGGAACCCGGTCACCCCATCCTTGACCTTCTCCCGCATCCCGCCGATGTCCGACACCAGCAGCGGTCGGCCATGCACCATCGCCTCCTGGATGACCATCGGCGAGTTCTCCCACCAGATGGACGGTACAACGACCCAGTCCACTTCGGCCATGCGTGTGCGCAGCTCATGCGGCTGGTAAGGGCCGACCCACTGCACGACACCCTGCCGGATCAGCGGTGCGCGCAGTTGCTCGATCCTGTCCTGGAAGTCCTGCGGCTGCCATTCGAGGTTGGCGCCATGGACTTCTAGGACGATGTTCCGGCGGTCGGCCCTGGGCATGTCGGTCAGGGCTTCCAGCACCACATCCAGACCCTTGAACGGATTGATCTGGCCGAAGAAGGCAAAGCGGCTGCGGGTTTCGCCGTCTTTCAGAGGGCGCGGGGGCAGTGGCGCCTCGTTCGCCTGACCGTTTTCGATTACCACGATCTGGTCGGGATGCAATCCCCAGTCGATGTAGCGCTGGCGCAGGAATTCGGACGGTGCAATGAATTGGTCGACGAATTCAAAATGCCGCTGGAAGTATTGCTTGCGCAGCCAGAAATCCTCCGGAGTCTTGCTCGGGAAACACTTGCTGCATTCGTCGAAGCTCTCGCGGCTGCACAGCTTGCTGCTGCCTGCCTTGACCATCTGCCCGTTGTTGCTGCAGATCGCCATGTATTCGTGCAGCGTCAGAACGATGCGGATCGACGGATCGACTTGCTTGATGACACGCAGGTATTCGAGGCCCAGGTGCGCGTAGTGGTGGGTGTGGACGACGGTGGGCTTCAGGCCCCGGATCAGGTCAGCGAACCAGGTGGTCAGCGAATCCTGGTGGGCCGCCTTCATCAGATGCCAGTCGTTGACACCCTGTTCCCAGAGATATTCGTTCGGCCGGCGCAGCGTGATGGCCCCCGAAGCACCACGGCCACGGTCCGCCCGGCCGAGAAACCAGGCGTCCTCGACGTCTGCCTGTGTGCGGTAGGCCTGGAAGAGCTGGTAGGCGGCGAGTTCACCGCCACCCAGACTGAAGTCCGGATGGGCGTGGGCCATCACGAGGATGCGTTGGGAAGTGCTCATGGCGTCAGGCGATCACGGTCAGTTCGGAGGAGGTGGTGGCCTTGCTGTCAAAGCGGGATTCGATCATCGAGCGCCAGCGGTTCTGGTGGCGCACGGCGTTGTAGATCACGACCCGGGTACGGAATTCATCCTCTCCCAGCAACTTGAAGGATTGACGCTCCAGGTGCGTGAGTTGCGTAGTGGGGAGATAGGCGATGTGCTGACCCTGGGCGCGCAGCTTCAGGCACAGGTCCGAATCCTCGAAGTCGCCGATCAGATAGCCGGTGTCCCAACCGCCGACGCGGTCGAAATCGCTGCGCCGCAGCGTCAGGCAAGCGCCGGTGATGGCGGGCACAAGCGTGAGTCCGGTGTGCGGATCGAGGCTGGGATCCATGCCCATGCGTGGGTGGTGGTTGACCCAGATGCCCAGTTCGTCACGCTGGAGAAAGTCCATGCCGGCATGCTGGATCGCGCCATGGCCGAAAACCAGGCGCGGCCCGACCGCGCCGATGTCCGGTCGCTTGTCCAGCACCTCGGTCAGGGCCTGCAGCCAGCCGAGTTGCTGCGGAAAAGCGTCGCTGTTGAGGAATACCAGGTGCTTGCCCCGCGCATGGGCGGCTCCCAGGTTGTTGGCGCCCGAGTACCCGCGGTTCACGCTGCCCCAGATCCAGGTGAAGGGCTGCTGGTAGAGACGGTGCAGGGCTTCTGCCTGCTGGCTGAAGGCGTCGACCAGCTTCGGGTCGTCGATGACGTAGATCAGCTCCGCGTGCGCGCGAATCCACGGATCGCGGGCGAATTCCACCAGCTGGTGTTCGACAAAATCTGCTCGACCAAACAGCGGCACGATGATGCTCGCCTGCGGCTGCGCCACTGCCTGTCCGAGGTGTTTGACGCGCTCCGGCAGATTCTTCCAGCGGCTCTGGCTGAAGGCGATGATCGGGGCCAGCATTTTCTCGTCGATCTGTGTGATCCGCTGGTGCAGGTCGTGCATCGGTGCGTACATGCTGAACAGCTTGCGTGCGGCTTGGCGGGGATCGGCAGACAGGTCGGAACAGACGGTTTCACTGATGATGTGAACCCCGGCTTCCGAGACAGTCTTCAGCCTGACCCGCGCATTGAGTTTGAAGTCGGGTGCCAGCGCGATGAAGCCTGCGTCCAACTCGGTGGCTTCTGGAAAGGCGTCACCCACGGAGTCGATCACGTCTTGGCGGTAGCGGCGAAAGGCACCATTCAGCGGGCAGATGTGCCCCTCGTCGTCTTCCAGCCAGACGGGCACGTCCGGATCGTGCAATACCCAGCCGACAACAGCGGCCGACCCGGTCTGCCGGCAGGCAAAGGCCCCTTCGAGGAAGCCCGCGGCATTCGGGCATACGCCCGTGGCCGGCGCTGCGCGTGAAATCAGTGCGTGCCAGGAGGGCGAGTAGCGTGCGCAGATGGCTGAGAACAAGGCGACTGCGGATCCCAGCGCGCCATGGTCGGCGGCGGTGAACACCTCGGGAGATTCCGCTGTCACCAGTGCGGACTGCTGGAATGCGTGGCCTGTGCCGCGCCAGCCGAAGGTGATGCCCGACGCGTCGTCCAGTTGTTCGGCGATCAGAACGAAGCCCAGATCAGCTTCGTTGCCCAAGTTGAGGTGTGCAGCAACGTCCGCGCGCGCGACAGGCATCGAGCGGGTCTTGAGCTGGGTGCCGCGGTCGAACAGCGCCAGCTCGACCGGAACAGACCGCCAGCCGGCCACCACCAGCATCGAGCCGACGGTGTAGGCCAGATCCACCTTGACCTGACCGATTGCGCCGATGTCGCCCGCTGCAAAGCGGGCCGGCCGGTCTTGGACATTGACAGTTGGCTCAATGGCTGGTTCTGGCCTGGAGGTGAACAATTTCACGGCATGTCCTCTTGTGCGGCGGAGTTTCAGGTCGATATCAAGGCGTGCTCTGGGACGGCGAACAGGCCGCTCGGTGACTGGCCGACCATCGCCCCGTGGATCTGCACCAAGATTGCCTGATCTGGTAATTCGCAATCGCTCAGACAAAGCTGGAAACCGCAGTGTTCCCGGGCCATCGGAAAATGCTGTTTCAGGTCAGGGCGGGCGTAGCGCGGGACTTCGGCGATCTGCCACTGACGCCCGCCGATGCAGACCGTCAGCGTTTCCACGGCAGCGCCGCTTTCGTGCATCGCCCAGCCGCGGATGCGGAGCTGTCCTTGCTGGTGCTCGATGCGGTCGACATGCCCCTGCACGCCACGGAACGGGGCGCCGTACTGCGGGGCCGCACTGGCGGGTGTCGGCACACGGTATCCGCCGTCTGCGAGCTGCCGGGTGATCGACGCCACGTCCAGCTGGGTGGCCCGGAGCAACCAGCCCGGCAGTGCTTCGCCCGTGTCATTGCGGTCGTGTGCCTCGAAGTACTCCCCCCCCTTGACCCGACCCACGGTGGCCGCACTCCCGTTGCGTCCCTTGCGCGTCTCGAACTCCTCCCGCGACTTGACGATGTAGTGGTTCAGCCGCAGGCCGTCCCAGACCACGCGCTCGCTCAGTCCGGTGCCATGGCGGGGATGCGCCACGACCTCGCTGCCGTCGGTGTGGACACAGCGCCAGCCCGGCTGCAGCACGAAGTGGTGCGGATTGCTGTAGACCGACGCAAATGCGGCCCGGCGCAGCACTGTCTTGTAATGGTGGTTGGCACCGAAATGCTGGTGCGCCCGGCGCGTGAAGCGTTCACCTACCAGACCCGCGCTGTGGTTGAGCAGCCAGGCCGAGCCGTGGATGGCCCAGTTCAGTGCCACCGCGCCGACATCCGCCCGCACCGCCAGCGGCGCGAGCACCTCGGCCAAGCTGCGCGCCGCACCGGTCGGCACGATGAATTCGTCGGCGTCGATCACCGCGATCCAGTCCTCGTCGCGGGCGTGCTGGCCGAGCAGTTCCGCATAGGCCGGCAGTTGTGGCGCGTGGCCGGGCGTGGACGCAAACGGAATGCGCCGGATCACGCCCAGCGCGTCCAGCGCCTGCAGCAGCTCGGAGGTGCCGTCGTCGCTCACGTTGTCGGCGATATAGAACGATTCGACACCGAGTGCGCGGTGGTGGGCGATCCACTCCAGCACGTAAGGATGTTCATTGCGGAAGATCGCGGCGATGGCGATGCGCGGGGGCGGCAAGTTCATCGTGGCGTGTCCTTCTGGCGACTACCAGGGCTGTGGGGAAGGTCTTCGGTGGCGCTGGCCAGGCCGTAGTCCTCGCGCAGGCGGGTCAGGTTGGGGTTGTAGTGCGGGTCGTCCTGCAGCCAGTGCGCCCAGCGGGCCTGCATCACCGCGACTTCGCCGAGAAAGCGGGCGCGCTTCTCCGGTGTGGCATCGATGCCGCGGCTGACGGACTCGTGGTGGTACAGCTCCGCGTGCGGTGTCCACACCGGGCGGTAGCCAGCGGCCATGACCTTCAAGCACAGGTCCACGTCATTGAACGCGACCGGCAGTCCCTCGGCGTCCAGTCCGCCGACGGCGTCGAACAGCGCCTTGCGGACAAGCAGCACGGCGCCCGTTACCGCGCTCGGGTTGTAGAGCGTCCACAAACGCCCGAAGTAGCCCGGCGAGGTGCGCGCCGCGCCACGCATCGCGTGGTTGGCAACCCCGCCTACGCCGAGCACGACCCCGGCGTGCTGCACCGTGTCGTCCGGGTAGTACAGCTTGGCCCCGACACAGCCGATGTCAGGCCGCAGTGCATGGCTCACCATCTCGCCGAGCCAGTCGGGGCTGATCACTTCGATGTCGTTGTTGACGAGGCCGAGCACGCTGCCGCGGGCCTGTGCGGCCGCGAAGTTGTTGATGGCCGAGTAGTTGAAGGGATGGTCCCAGCGCAGCACGCGGGCGCGCCCTGCGGCTTCGGTGCCCGCTTCCAGGGCGGACAGGTAGGCCAGGGTGCGCGGGCAGCGCGACTGGTTGTCCACCACCAGCAGTTCGTAACGGGTGTAGGTGCTGCGCTGCACGATGGAGTCGATGCAGGTGCGCAGCAGGTCGTGGCCGTCGCGCGTCGGGATGATCAGGCTCACCAGCGGCGGATCGGCGGGCAGCGGCCAGCGGTGGCGGTAGATCCCCGGTGCGACCACGCTGACCTCGACGCCGGGATGGCAGTCGTCGAAGTGGCTCTGCAATGCGCGCTTTCCGGCATCGCTGGCGTAGTCCTTGCCGTCGTGGCTGCGGGCGGTCGAGCCCTCGGCCATGCGCCAGTGGTAGAGCACCTGCGGGATGTGGACGATGTCGTCGGAATCCGTGGTGCGGGCAGCGCAGCGCAGGACCAGATCGTGGTCCTGGCTGCCCTCGACGCCGAGCCGGAAGCCACCGACCGCCTCGACCAGCGAACGCCGGTAGACACCGAGGTGCGAGAAGCAGTTCTGCGAGTACAGGAGGTCGGGCGACCAGCCGGGTTTGAAGTACGGGTCGCAGCGTGTGCCCGTTTCGTCGAGCTTGTCCTCGTCGGAATAGAGCAGGGCGGCAGTCGGGCGGGCTTGCAGTGCCTCGGCCACCGCAAAGAGTGCGTGCGGCGCCAGCACGTCGTCATGGTCCAGCAGCGCAACGAACTCACCGGTGGCCAGTGACAGGGCGGTGTTGCTGGCCGCCGAGATGTGTCCGTTCTGGCCGCGCAGCGCGAGCCGGATGCGCGGGTCCGATGCGGCGACCTCCGCCAACAGCCGGCGCAGGCCCTGCCGGGTCGAGGCGTCGTCGGCGATGCACAGCGTCCAGTGCGGGTAGGTCTGGGCGCGCACGCTGTCGATGCAGGCCAGCAGATACGCCTCGTTGGCGTTGTAGGTCGGCATGACGAGCGAAACCACGGGATGCCAGGACCAGCCCGCGATGCGCTGGCGCTGGAGGTCCGGCGAGGGCAGCGCCGGGGCCTCGACTTCCCGGATCCAGTCGGCGTACTGCACCAGAGCGGCGCCATGGGACTCGAACAGCGCGGTGTAGTCGTCCCAGAGTGTGTCCAGATCGGTTGGCGCCGCCACAGACTGTCCAGCGCTGTAACGGGGGTGGCGGGCGCGCAGCTTGTCAAGCATGCGCTGGCGGGCAAAGCGGTCGGCGACCCGCGCCAGCCGGAAATGCGTGATCTCGACTGCACCGGCTGCAGCCATCGGATCAAACCGGACCCGTGCCTCGTGCGGCAGGTAGACCAGCCGCTTGGTGAGTACCTCCGAACGCAGTGGCAGGCCGGCGGAGCGGGCTTCGTCTTCTCCCGATGTGCCGTCGTCGACGTAGAGCCGCGCCACGGCGCGTGCCGCCGGCAGCCGCAATTGCGCTTCCAGCATGTACCAGCCTGCCGGTATCGGATAGGGCAGGCGCAGTTGCGGGTCCGTGCCGGTGGCGCGGTACTGGTGGGGGTTCTCCGTGCGGACCAGGTCATGGGCGGGCACCAGATCTTCCCGGCGGTGCCGCAGGCGCAGCAGCTGCACTGCGCCGCGCACGCGCCGCCCGGCATGGCCCAGCCAGGCCGGCAGCGGCAGGCGCCGGCGCGGGTTGATCCACAGTGGTTCGACCTGCAGGGCGGACACCCGGAACCGGCCGGGCCGGTCCAGCGGATCGAGGCGCCACGCCAGGCACGGCAGCGGCGAATCGCATTCGCCCTGCCAGGTGCCGTCGACGACGCGCCGCAGCGGAACACTGAGTGCGTCGGCAAATCCGCTGCCGGTGTTCAGGTAGACGGCCGGCGCGACCAGACCCTCTTCGGCCTCGATCGACACGGTGACGCGGAACGCCCCCCGGTGTCGCGGCGGACCGAAGCGCAGCTGCGGGTCGTCGCCCATGGCGCGCATTGGCCAGAGGGCGTCGTCGGTCAGTTCGATGTCGCGCAGTTGTCGCAGGCCCAGAGCCTGCAGCGGATCGGATGGCGCCATGGCGTGGTGCTCCCGTCAGGGTCAGAGTGCCAGCAGCACTTTGGCCGCCACGGCGATCTGGTAGATGATTTGTGTGATGCCGCGGGTGATCTCGATGCGCTTGGTGTCGATCTTCGGCAACACCATGATCTCGTCGCCGGGCTGGACGGTGGCGGCCTCGGTGGCCGCTGCGACGCTGCCGTCCTGGCGCAACACGATCAGGCGCGACTGGTCGGCGCCCTGGTTGAAGCCGCCGACGCGCTGTACGTAGTCGGTGACGCGGGCCTTGGCATCGTGGACCACGGCGTTGGGGAACAGCACCTCGCCGCTGACCAGCACCAGGCTGCTGCGCTCGGGGATGCGGATGACGTCGCCGTCTTCGAGTGTGGTGCCGCGGGCGGTTGCGGACTGGTCCAGAACGACCTGGCCCCTCGGTTGCACGGCGGCGGCACGCTCGATGAATTTCATGATGAGTTCCGCCTCGCGGGTGCGCAGCGCGGCCTCTTCGCTGGTGGCGCTCCGGGCGGTGAGCGCGTAGGTTTCCAGGCTGCGCAGCGAGGTGTCGAGCGACTCGCGCTGGCGCGTGGCCACCGAGCGCCGATAGAGCTGCAGCGCCGGCAGATTCGCCTGCGGCAGGGCACGCACACGCGCCAGTGCGTCTCCCAGCGTCGCGCCGTAGGGCAGCACCTGGGTGCGCTCGCCCTGGTGGGCGCCCTCGATGCGCACGAGGATCGTGCCGGGTGCCTTGTCCGATGTGAACGTGATCTCGTCGCCATCCTCGATGCGGACGTCGCCGGCCTCCGCCAATGCGTGGTATTCGCTGCGGCTGGTGGCGCCCACCTTGCGCACGATGCTCAGGTGGGTAGCGCCGGGTTTCGGGCGGGCCAGCGCAATCAGTTCACCGGCCGACACGGTGCCTTGCGCCAGCTCGAACACGTAGGGGTTGAACGCCTCGCCTGCGACCTTGACCGCGTGCTGACGCGGATGGGCGACCACCGTGTCGCCGTCCTGGAACTGGATGTGCTCGATCTGGCCGTCCATCAGGAAGCGGTAGAGGTTGAACCGGGTGCGCAGCCGCCCGGCGCGCAGCACATCCACCTGCAGGTAACTGCCGCGCTCGGCGTCGATGCCGCCGGCCTGGTCGAGGTAGTACAGCACCGAGTTCGACGACACGCCGTTGTAGAGCCCCGGCTGGCGCACATATCCAGTGACGTAGACCTTCACGGGCTGGGCGGTGTCGAGGCTGGCGTAGCTGCTGACGTTGGCACGGAAGACGCGCTTGACATGCTGCTGCACCTGCTCGTTCAGCTCGCCGTTGCGCACCCCCTGGACCCGGACGGGGCCGAGATTGGGCAGGAAGATATTGCCCTGTGCATCGACGCCCTGGGTCAGGTCCATCGCGAACGCGCCCCACATGCGTACGCTGACCCGGTCGCCGACGGCAATCTGGTAGTCCGGGTTGAAACCGGTGAACGACTGGCCGCCGAAGCGGCCGTTGAACATTTGCGTGCCGAATACCTGGGTCGCGGCGGACGCGGAAGCGGGGGTGGGTGCGGCTTGCGCGGCGGCGTTTCCGGCAGCACCCAGCACCCACAGGCAGCACAGAGCGAGGGTCTGAAGTAGGCGTTTCATCGTGGTTCCCGGATCAGTCGCGGTGTTCGCGGACGGTGGCGATGGCCAGATGCGCGATGCCGAACACCGCCAGGCACAGCAGCAGCAGCGTTGAGAGTTCATAGAGACGGCGCGGGAACTCGGCCGTCTCCGGAAGGGTGGGTGGCTCGATGACGACCAGGCTCTTCACCTTGCGGCTGGCTTCGATGCGGGTGGCTTCCACGGCCGTGAGCGCACTGCGGTAAGCACCGTCGGCCAGTGCCGCGCGGGTCTTGATGTCGTGGAAGGTGACGGCCAGCCGGTTCAGCGCATCGCCACCTGTGGCGCTGCCGTTGGTGGTTGCGCTCTGTGTCTCGCGGCCCACCTGCTGCCGGACGGCGGCCAGCTCGGCCTTGAGCGTGACGAGATCCGGTGCGTCCTCGTGCAGGAAGGCCCGCTTGGTCGCCAGCTCGGCTTCGAGCTTGGTGAGGCGGCCGCGCAGCTCGGCAGCACGCTGCCCGGTGGCTTGCGCGTCGGCCTGCGGGTCGAGCATGCGGTGGCGGGTCTGGAAGTCGATGAGGCTGCGCTGGCTGCCCGTGAGCTGTTCTTCGGCGCGCTGCAGCTCGCCCTTGGCGAAGGCGAGCTGCTCGTCGGCGATGCGGTGCGAGATGTCGTTGACAAACGCCTCTGCCTCCCGCAGCAGGGCCTGGTTGATGCGCTGCGCCTGGTCCGGGTCGAAGCCCTGCACCCGCACGCTCAGCAGGCCGCTGAGTTCATCGAGAGAGATCTCGACCCGGCGGCGCCAGTAGTCCAGAAACTGCTCCCGGCTGGCGTTTGGCCAGAGGCGGTGGACGAGGTCGGTGTGTGCCGATTCGTAGTGCCGCCGGATGTCCAGTTCCGTGTCCAGACGCAGCAGCAGGCCTTGCGAGTGCAGGTATTCGCGCAGGTAACGCGTGTCCTCCTGCGACATGGCCGCTGCGCCGGGCAACAGCATCGACAGGCCGTTGGCGGCCGACGCTTCGTGGCCGGCACGGCGCACCGTGATGACGGTCGTGCTCACGTAGCGGTCGCTCGCCAGCAGGCTGTAGTAGAGGGCCGCGAGCAGCATCGGCAGTCCGATGATCAGGAGGGCCAGGCGGTGCCGGCGACCAAGCGCGTTCAGGCGGCTCATGCAGCGATGGCCTCGCGGGGGGGGATGGCGGCAGGCTTCTGGTAAGCGGCGATCCCTTCCTTGACGTCCTGGTAGATGGTGGCCGAGCCGGGGCGCAGCAGCACCACGACATTGCACAGGCGCGCGATCTCGCCCATGCTGTGGCTGGTGTAAATCACGTTGGACCGGCTCAGCCGCTCCTGCAGCATGTCCTGGCTCTTCTTGCGGAAGGCCGCGTCGCCCACTGCGGTGACCTCGTCGATCAGGTACAGATCGAATTCGAAGGCCATGGCCAGCCCGAAGGTCAGCCGCGAGCGCATGCCGGAGGAGTAGGTCTTCACCGGCAGATCAAAGGCCTCGCCGATCTCTGCGAAGTCCTGCACGAAGGCCACTTTCTCGCGCATCTCTTCGCTGGTGGCCGCATGGATGCGACAGACAAATCGCACGTTGTCCCGCCCGGTCAGCGAGCCCTGGAATCCGCCTGCCAGCCCGATCGGCCAGGACACGCGCCGGTTGGTGACGATGCGGCCACTGTCGAGGTGTTCCAGCCCGCCGAGCAGGCGCATCAGCGTGGATTTGCCGGCGCCGTTGGGGCCGATCAGGCCGACGTTGCAGCCGTCCGGGATCGACAGGTTGAAGTCGCGGAAGATGGTGCGCCGGCCCAGGCGGCTCGGGTAGCTCTTGGTGATGGCGATGAGGTCCAGCATGTGAGGTCGGCCCGGTTAGCCCATCTGGAGCCGATGGCGGCGGGCGCGGTACAGCGCGAGAGCGGAAAGCACGGCGCCCAGCGCCCAGCTGACCGGCAGCGACCAGCCGACGTGCGGGCTGGCCTGATAGACCGGGCCGAGCAGGGCGCTGCGCAGCAGTTCGAGCAGGTGGGCAATGGGGTTGTAGAGAAAGGCGACCTGCAGGCCGATCGGCAGACTGCCCAGCGGGATCAGTGCGCCGGAGCTGACGTAGATCGGCAGGAACAGCATGGCGACGAGGCCGCGCAGGCGGTTGAGCGGTGGCGCTGTGCCGACGGCCAGGAACAGGCCCAGCCCGCCGCCGATCACGCCCAGCAGCAGCACGGCCGCGAACAGCTCCAGCGGCCGGTGCGGCAGCACCGGGTGGCCGGCCCAGCCGAGTGCCGCCAGACAGCCGCCCATCACCGCGCCGAACACCAGCAGCTCGACGACACCACGCGCGATCACCGCGTCGATGGGCTGGACCTGCCGGTAGGCGAACAAGCCCTGGTTCGAGTCGATCGCCTCCATCAGGCGCAGCACCAGCGACTTGAACAGCAGAAACGGCATCTGGCCGCTGACCAGGAACAGCAGCGTGTCCACGCCGCCGATGGTCTGCGCGCGCATGGCGCTGTAGACCGCCAGCATGCCCAGCGTATTGAGCAGTGGCTCGCCGATCACCCACACCGCGCCGCCCCAACGGCCGTCCAGCCGCGTCTTCAGCTCACGCAGGGACAGCGCAAACACGACGCTGCGCATCACCGCCCAGCTGCTGCGCCGGGGGGGCGGGGCAGTCGGGGCGGGCGCGGTGTGGGCGAGGGTGTGGCCGGGCATGGCGCCATGCTAGGCCGCGTCTGCAAAAACTTAAGTGCGAAAAAGCGCCTGTTTCCAGCCTTCACGGCCTGCGTTCCGGGTCTGGCGAGCGCGGTGATGCCTCCCTACGCTCGGTGGATCGTGAACAAACACCGAAAGTCGGGCTCAGCATGGCGCATGGCACTTCAGATTTCCCGCAACGCCTGCGGATGGGCTTGGTCTGCGCGTTGGTCGGCTGTGGGGCGTGGGCCGGCCCGGTGGCAGCGCAGGAGCGGTGGTTGCTTCAGACCGGCGGCTTGTCGCACCACTTCGAGCAGACCCGTGCGCCGGGCCGCCAGTGGAATGAGCAGCATCCCGGCCTGGGGCTGGAGCGCCGGCAGACCGATGGCGAGGACTGGCACTGGCGCCAGTCGGCAGGCGTCGTGCAGGACTCGCGCAGCTTCTGGGGTGGCTACGCGGGCGCCTCGCTGATGAAGGAGTGGCGTGCGCCCGGGGCGGCCAGCGTCGGGCTGGGGCTGGGGGCCTTTGCGTTCTACCGCTCGGTGAGCTGGAGCGGGCGGCGTGCCTGGGTACCTGCCCTGCTGCCTACGCTGTCACTGGGGTTGCTGGACGACCGGCTGGGCTTCAACCTGATGGTGGTGCCGCCGATCGGGGCGGACGGGGAGAATCGGCCGGCGCTGGTGTTTCTGCAGATGACGTACCGGATGCAGTAGCCGCGGCAGCGCGCATTCAGCGCATTCAGGGCGCAGGATCCTGGATTGCCTCGACCTGCACCAGCAACCGGACCTCGTCGCTGACCAGCCCGGACGCCAGTGTCATGCCGAAGGCGGCCCGGGACAGGGTCGCTTCGAAATCACCGCCGCACACTTCGCGGCGGAACAGCAGATTCAGCCCGCACTTCCAGCGCCTTGCGGTGAGTGTCAGCGGCTGGCTCTGGCCGCGCAGCGTGAGTTCACCGTGGACCTGGCGCGGTACCTTGCCCTCGAACGTGGCGCGCCGGGCCACGAACCAGACCACTGGATGCTGGTCTGCATCCAGCAGCTGCGCGCCGCGCAGCACGCCGTCGAACGCGGTCGAGCCCGTGCTGACCGAGCGGGTGTCCACGGTGAAGCCCAGATCGATCGTGCTCGCCGATGCGTTGAAGGCGATGGCGCCATCGAGCTTGTCGAAGCGTCCGCGGCTGGTCG
>JBEANV010000518.1:0-3907 GCA_041165285.1 Pseudomonadota bacterium
GCAGCACACGCGGCCCACCAGCCGCGCATTCGGCTGGCCCTGCGCGTCGACGAGCGGCAGGCGTTCACCCGTCTCGTAGAACGCATCGCGCGGCAGGCAGGCCAGGCTCGTGAAGCGCGGCACTTCGGGCATGCGCGCCAAGGTGCGCGGCGACGGCATCCGGCTCGACCCGACCAAGCTGACGATCGACATCTCGGCGTCAGGCTGGGGCGCGGACGAGTTGCGCGACGAGCTGATCGAGCGCTTCAACATCCAGATCGAAAAGAACACCCACAGCACGCTGACGCTGCTGCTGACCATCGGCACGACGCGCAGCAAGGTGTCGCGGCTGTTCGACGCGATGCTGCGGCTGGCCAAGCAGGCGCAGAAGGAGCGTCGCGCGCCCCGCCCGACCACGCGGCTGCCCAGGATTCCGCACTTCACGCGGCTGGCCTGTCTGCCCCGCGATGCGTTCTACGAGGCGGGCGAGCGGCTGCCCTTGCTCGACGACGCCGGCCAGCCGAATGCGGCGCTGGTCGGTCGCGTCTGCTGTGACCAGATCGTGCCGTACCCGCCGGGCATTCCGGTGCTGGTGCCGGGGCAGGTGATCGACGTGGCCATCCTCGGCTACCTCGTGCGCCTGCTGCAGACGCAGAAGTCGATCGAGCTGCACGGGCTGGCGACGCACGACGGCGAGCTGCACCTGCGGGTGTTGACTGAGGTGGAGCTTGGGGTGCTGCGGCCGCTGGAGTGAGCTAGAGGCGCAAGCCCGCCTCGTCCGTGCTTCGTGCAGGTCAGAACGGATGCTGCTCGAAGGGCGCGAGCGCGGCATCAGTCAGTGACAGGGCTGCCTTGCGAGGGCTGTCTGCGGCAGGGGCCGCGCGCCCGGGCCTGCTCCAGAGTTTTTGCAACAGGATGTTCGATTTGAGGCGTCCGCAGAGCAGGCGGGCCACGATGTCGTAGCCCCGGAGCCAGCGGCTGTAGAGCCGAGCAACGCGCTGGTCATCCGGAACCAGATGCGCCAGTGCCAGCATCGGCCAGCCTTTCCACAGGATGGGTCGCCAGCTGGCAGCCTCCTTCAGGTGGCGCATGGCCTCCTCCCGGTGCCCGGATGCCAGGCCCCGGTGGCCGACGCACAGGCAGTTGTGTCGGCGCAGGAGCGCGATTTCCGGGTCGCTCCGGTCAAAGGTTTCGTCGAAGCAGGCCAGCTTGTTGCGCTCGAACCGGTAGGCGCCCGCGCCGGTGGCCAGGTGATCTTGGGCCAGCACCTGGTTGCCTTCGGCACGTTCGTACTTGACCGCCAGCGGTATGGCGATCAGGTTGGCGGGGAAGTGTCGGGCGAGTTCGATGAAGTACCGGTAGTCCGAAGCACTGCGCAGGTGCGAGGCGAACGGGCCGGCGGTGGCAAGGGCCTCGCGGGTGAGCACGGTCGCGGGCAGCCAGTTCAGGTAGCCCCAGCGCATGTGCTGCAAGGTGTGGCCGTGGTAGACCGTCGCGGTGCCGAGGCCTAGCGCGTCGAGGGCGGCGCGACCCCAGGCGCCTACAGGTGTGCTCCGTTCGTACACGCGCAGGTAGTCGTCGTCGGCGCCCGGTGGCAGGTCGAGCGACCGCGAGCCGATCGAGCGGGCAAAGGCGTGGTACGAGGAGGCAATGTCGGTTCTGCTGTGCAGGATGGGCGCTCCACCATCCCCGAGATCCTCGTGCGATTCGGTGGCGATCCAGTGTTCCGCAGGATGGGCGCGCAGGAAGGCTGTGGTGAGTGCAAGGAATTCCGGGCGCCACTCGTCGTCGGAATCCATGAAGGCCACGTAGCGCCCGGCTGCTGCTGCGATACCGGCATTGCGCGCCGCTGCAACGCCCTGGTTGGCCTGCCGGATGCATCGGATGCGTGGATCCAGGCCTTGCAGTCGGGCTACCGTGTGGTCGGTTGACCCGTCATCCACCACCAGTAGCTCCCAGTCGCGGTGGGTCTGCTGGATGATGCTGGCGACTGCACGGCCGATGACATCGACTCGGTTGTAGGTCGGCAGGATGATCGAGACTTCTGGCACAGCTATATTTCCCTGTCTTGGGTGGAAATGAATCGTTCCATTTCTATTTCATGTGAATTCATGATAACGAATCACTGGGCAGATTTAATTCAGCTTCATTCCGTTACACCAAGGCCGGTGGGGTGCTTGATCAAATCCGGCAGATTCAGCCAGGGCAATTGATCAACCATCAGGGTGATCCCTTACTCAAGTTGGGGTTGTGTGGGCCGAAGACGCTCCCATACCCGTTGAACGAGGAGCCACCCGTGCCCACCACCTGCCCGACCAGCATTGCCCCGTTTGTCCAGCGCGCCTGCACGCTCCCGGCCATGCCGGAAGTGGCGCACAAGCTGTTGAAGTCGTTCGACCGGGACGATGTGCCGCTGCCGGAAATCGCAGGCCTGATCGGGCGTGACCAGGCGCTGACCGCCAAGGTGCTGCGGCTGGCGAATTCCTCGCGCTACTCGCCGTCGCACACGGTCACCTCGCTCAACGATGCATCGGCATCGCTGGGCATGCGCACGCTGCGCGACTTGACGCTGTCGGCGAGCATGGTGGGCGCGTTTCCCGCCATGAAGGGCTTTGACCGGTTGGCGTTCTGGCGCGGCACGCTGGCCGTTGCGGCCTATGCCCAGCCGCTCGCGCGTGCGCTGGATCTGGACGAGGACATGGCCTATCTCGGTGGACTGGTGTTGCGCACGGGGCAGTTGCTGATGTGGATGGTGGATCCGGAGCACGAGCAGCAGGCGGGCGCACAGGCACAGGAACTGGACAGCCGCATCGGATTCGAGACCGTGCTGTTTGGCGTGTCCCATCCGGAGGTCACGGCGGAGCTGGCGCGGCACTGGCAGTTCCCGGCGGTGCTGGTCGACGCGTTCCGCGCGACCACCCAGCCGATGGAAACCCGGCCGTTCTCACGGCTGGCCGCTGTGCTCCGCCTGGCCAGCGTGGTGGCGGACTGCCGCGAAAGCGGTCGCTCGGTGACGGAGGGCTTGTTGTCCACGCAGGGCGATCTGGTGGTCCACCTTGGCCTCGACCTCGACTGGCTGGAGCAGCACCTGCCCGCTCACGAACTGGCGGTCTCCGGTGTCGACGCACTGATGCATTGACGCAAGGCGGCTGCGGGCATGGGTTGGCCCAGCTGAAAGCCCTGGAGTTCATCGCAGCCCAGCGCGCGCAGTGTGGCGGCCTGGGCGTCGTCCTCGATGCCCTCGGCCGTGCAACGCAGGCGCAAGGCGCTGGCCAGATCGATGACCGCCCGCACCAGCGCCACCTGCTGGGTGTTGTCGGCCTGCTGCAGCGGCAGGACAAAGGACCGGTCGATCTTGATGCGGTCGAAGCGAAACCGCTGCAGATAGGACAGCGAGGAGTAGCCGGTGCCGAAGTCGTCGAGCGCCAGACGGACCCCAAGCGTCCTCAGCGCCGACAACTGCGCCAGCGCAGTGACTTCCTCGGCCAGCGCCGACTCAGTCACTTCCAGCTCCAGCCGACCGGGCAGCAGTCCGGTTGCGGACAGGATCCGTTGAACGTCCTCGACGAACTGCGGACCGTGGAGCTGGCGCGTCGACACATTGACCGCCAGACGTTGCGCCGGGGGCCAATGCACGGCTTCCGTGCAGGCCTTGTGCAGCACCCAGGTGCCGATGGACGCGATGAGGCCGGATTCCTCGGCCAGCGAGATGAACTCCCCGGGGGCGATGGTGCCCAGCCGGGGGTGGTGCCAGCGCAGCAGGGCTTCGGCGCCGGTCGGCTGGCCGGTGTTGGCGTCGAAGACCGGCTGGTAAAGCAGATGGAGCTGTTCCTGCGCCACGGCCTCTGCAAGCTCTCGGGTCAGCAGGGCGCGGTGGTGGGCGCGCTGGCCGGTGTCATGGTCGAAGACCTGCAGCCGGTCTCGGCCC
>JBEANV010000519.1:0-7373 GCA_041165285.1 Pseudomonadota bacterium
TTTCGCCGGGTGGCGCCGCCCGCGCCGTGCTCGCAGATCTGCGCCAGGACTACGCCGTCAGCCTGCACGGCGTGGGCCTTTCGCTGGGCAGCGCGTGCGGGCTGGACGCGTGGCACCTCGATCGACTGGCCGAACTGGTTGCGGCCGTCGACCCCGTGCGCGTCTCCGACCACGCCAGCTTCGCCCGGGTCGACCCCGGGCGGGGCGCGCCGGTCTGGCACGGCAGTGACCTGCTGCCGATTGCCTTCACCGACGCAGCACTCGCGATCCTGGTGCGCAATGTCCAGCAGGTGCAGGAGCGCCTGCGCCGGCCCGTCCTGGTCGAGAACCTGAGCGCCTACTTCGGCTGGGCCGATGACGGTCTGGCCGAACCTGATTTTTTCAATGCGCTGGCGTGCCGCAGCGGATGCGGTGTGCTGCTTGATGTGAACAACCTCGTTGTCAACGCGCTGAACGCGGGCGATGACGAAGCCGCCGCCGTGCGCCGCGCCTGTGCCTGGGTCGATCGGCTCACGCCGGGCATTGCGGGCGAAATCCACCTTGCCGGCTACGTCGAGACCAGCACGCTGGTCATCGACGACCACGGCAGCCGGGTCCACCCGCCAGTCTGGCAGGTCTATGCCCATGCCGTGCGGCGCCACGGTCCGGTGCCGACGCTGATTGAATGGGACACCGACCTGCCGACGCTGGACGTCCTGCTGGATGAAGCCGCCCAGGCCGACGCCGTGCTGCATGGGGTGACCGCATGACCGCCGCCGACGCGATCCAGCGCGAGCAGATCCGCCAGCGACTGCTGATGCAGGCCCTGCGCACGGGCAAACCGGGGGCACTCGCCGGCTGGACCCGCGCTCCGGCACGCGCCGATCTCGTCCGCGGGCTGGCGGTCTACAGCGCCAACGCTGCTGTCAACGCCGAACGGGCGCTGGGCGCGCGGTTCCCGACCGTGCAGGCGATGCTCGGCGAAGAGACCTTTGCGCCGATGGCCCGTGCCTTCTGGCGCCAGAACCCGCCGAACCGGGGTGATCTGGCGCAGTGGGGCGACACCTTGCCGGCCTTCCTTGCCGATGCCGAGCAGCTTGCCGGGTTGCAGTACCTGGCCGATGTCGCGCGGCTGGACGACGCGGTTGCGCGAGCCGAGGGTGCGGCCGATGTCGAGCCAGACCTGACCACGCTGATGCGGCTGGGCGACACCGACCCGGATCGGCTGGTGCTGTGCCCGGCGCCGGGCCTGACCGTCCTGGACAGCGCGCACCCGGTCGTGTCGATCTGGCGTGCCCACCACGATCCTGCGCAGACCGCGCAAACCGATCCGTTTGCAGACACCCGTGCGGCGCTCGCTGCGCGGCGTGCCGAGACGGCGCTGGTCTGGCGCCAGGGCTGGTGGGTGCGCGTGACCGGGATCGATGCGCCGACCGCCACGTTCCTGCGCCGCGCGCTGTTGCAGGCGCAGCCATTGGCCGGGGCACTTGGTGTGCCCGGCTTCGATGTCGAAACCTGGCTTGCGCCGGCCGTGGCCGATGGCCTGCTGGTGCGGGTTGATGTGAACTCTGGAGACCCACGATGCTGACCGAGACCCTCCGCCGCGGCCACGCCCGCCTGATCGACCTGTGCGAATCGCTGCAGCCCCTGGCGCAACTCGCCGCACGGCTCTTTGTTGCCAAGGTGTTCTTCCTGTCCGGCCTGACCAAGCTGCGCGACTGGGAAACAACGGTGGCCTTGTTCACCGACGAATACCACGTCCCGCTGCTGTCGCCCGACATCGCCGCCTTCGCGGGAACGGCGGGGGAGATCGTGCTGCCGGTGCTGCTTGTGCTCGGATTGGGCGGCCGGTTTGCGGCGCTGGGCTTGTCGGTGATGAATGTGGTCGCGGTGGTGAGCGTGCCCGACATGCCTGAAGCGGCCTTTGCGCTGCATGTGTTCTGGGGCAGCCTGCTCGCCGGGCTGGTGCTGTGGGGACCGGGTCGGTGGTCGGTGGACGCGGTCATCGGGCCACGCTTTTTCTCTGGGCGGCCGGCACTGGCATGATCAGTCGCCGGTGCCCCGCTGGCTGGCACCCATTCCACCACCGAGGTTTCCGTGAACCGATCACCTGCTGTCCGTCGCCTGTCCCGCCGCACCTTCCTGTCGGCTACGGTCGCGTCGGGTGCGCTGCCCGTCTGGGCTGTTCCGGCCGACGCACCAGCCTGGAAGCGGATCGAAACCGAAGCCCGTGGCCAGACCGTCTACTTCAACGCCTGGGCCGGCAGCGAGCGCATCAACGCCTACCTGCAATGGGCAGCGGGCGAGTTGCAGCGGCTGCACGGCGTGACGTTGCAGCACGTCAAGATCACCGACGCGGCCGAAGTGATCCGCCGTGTGCGGGCCGAAAAGGCCGCGGGCCGGGTCAGCGATGGTTCGGTGGATCTCCTCTGGATCAACGGCGAGAACTTCCTGACGATGAAGCGCGAGGCGCTGCTGTTCGGACCCTGGGCCGAAGCGCTGCCGGCGTTTTCCGCGGTCGACGTGGCGGGCAAGCCGACGACGCGCCTCGATTTTTCCGAACCGGTGGACGGCCTGGAAGCGCCCTGGGGCATGGCGCAGCTCACCTTCTTTGCCGATGGCCAGCGTGTCTCCACGGTGCCCGACAACATCACCGAGCTGACCGCCTGGGCGTTGCGCCACCCGGGGAGGTTCACCTATCCGCGTCCGCCGCAGTTCCACGGCACCACCTTCGTCAAGCAGGTGCTGATGGAGACCACCGCCGACCGCGCCGCGCTCGGCCGGCCGCACGACGCCGTGGCGTTTGCCCGTGTGACTGCGCCGCTGTGGAGGGCGCTGGACACGCTGCATCCGCACCTGTGGCGCCAGGGCAGACTCTTCCCCGCCAGCGATGCGGTGGCGCGTCAAATGCTTGCGGATGGCGAGCTGTGGATCAGCCTGACCTTCAACCCGAACGAGGCGGCCAGCGAGATGCTGGCCGGCAAGCTGTCGTCCTCGGTGGTGAGCTACCAGCACAGCGGCGGCACGATCGGCAACACGCACTTTGTGGCGATCCCGTTCAACGCCCGTGCCAAGGCCGGTGCGCAGCTGGTGGCGAACTTCCTGCTCTCGCCGGCCGCGCAGGCGCGCAAGGCCGATGTGCGCCAGTGGGGTGATCCGACGGTGCTGGCACTGGGTCGGCTGGCGCCGGCCGAGCGGGCGCTGTTCCAGGGCGGCGCGCTGCCGGGCACCGTGCGGCAGGCAGCACCCGTGTGGCCGGAACCACATGGCTCCTGGGTCGATCCGATCGAACAGGAATGGCTGCGGCGCTACGGCCGCTGACCCACGGTGGCGGTGGCGTCATCGACCTCCCTGGGTGCGCCGCAGCCGAATGGCCGGCTGCCGGTGCGCTGGGCTGCCCGGCTGGTGGGCGTGGGCCTGGTGGCCGTGCCGCTGGCGGTTGCGCTGGTCGCTGCACTGGCCGAGGCGGCCCGGGTGTCGGCTTGGCAGGCGTTGCTGGACGATCCGCAGACCGGGCCGGCGCTGGTGGCCAGCCTCGTGTCCGGTGTTGGCAGCACGCTGGCGGCTACTGCGTTGAGCCTGTGGCTCACCACCCAGCTCTGGGGCCACCCACGCTGGTCCGCGCTGCAACGCCGTGTGCCGGCGATGCTGGCGGTGCCGCACGCGGCGCTGGCGATCGGCTTGCTGCTGCTGTGGATGCCCGGGGGCTGGATCGCCCGCTTGCTGGTGCCGCTGACAGGCTGGGATACCCCGCCCGACTGGCGCACCGTCAACGATCCGCACGCCTTGGCCCTCACGCTGGCGCTGGTGCTCAAGGAAACGCCGTTTCTGCTCTGGACAATCGCTGCGCAGCTGGCCCGGCCGGATGTTGCGCCGCGCCTGCGGCAGCAACTGGCACTGGGTCGCAACCTCGGGTACGCGCCGGCGCAAGTCTGGTGGCGTGTGGTCTGGCCGGCCTGGGGCGGGGTGCTGGTGTGGCCAGTGGCCGCGGTGGCGGCGTATGGGCTGACGGTGGTGGACATGGCGCTGGTCCTCGGGCCAGGGGCGCCGCCGACGCTGGCGGTGCTGGCGTGGCAGTGGCTGCTGGACGCCGATCCCGGGCGCAACGCGCAGGGGGCTGCGGCGGCCTGTCTGCTGATGGCGTTCATGGGGGCCGGCGCCATGGCCGTGGCGGCCTTGCGCTGGTGCATGCGGCCGGTCCTGTTCTCCTGGCGGGTCCGTGGCCCTGCCGCTCCGGCCATTCCGGCGTGTGCAGGACTGCCGGGAGCCGCGTGGGGATCGGCCGGACTGGTGGACAGGGGGATGACTGCGCTGTGGTGGGCCGCAGGGGTCGCGCTGGTGCTGGCCTCCGTCAGCGGTGTCTGGCGTTTTCCGGCGCTGTGGCCCACGGCGTGGACAACGGCTGCCTGGGCCCAGGTGCTCGCCGCCTCCGGCACGCTGACCACCACGCTGGCCGTGGCGCTCGCGGCCTCGGTGCTGGCGGTCGTGCTCGCGGTGTTGTGGCTGGAGGCCACCCCGCCCGCCTGGGACCGCGCTGCCACCGCCGTCGCGCTGGTGCCTGTCGTGGTGCCGGGCTTGCTGCTGATGGCGGGCGTCTACCGGGTCGCCATCGTGCTGCGGCTGGACGGCACCCTCGCCGGGCTGGTGCTCGTCCATGCGTGGATGGCGCTGCCCTACGTGCTGGTGACGCTGCTGCCAGTGTGGCGGCGGTTCGATCCGCGGCACGCCTGGGTGGCGCAGACCCTCGGCCGGTCCTGGCTGGCGTTTGCCTGGCAGGTGAAGCGGCCTTTGCTGGCTGCGCCGCTGGCTTCGGCGCTGGCGATCGGATTGGCGGTCAGCGTGGGGCAGTACTTGCCGACGCTGTTCATCGGCGCTGGCCGGTTCGCCACCGTCACGACCGAAGCGGTCACGCTGTCTGCGGGTGGCCAGCGGGCGACTGGTGCAGCGTTTGCCGTCCTGCAGGCGCTGCTGCCGCTGCTGGGCTTTGTGCTGGCCGGGGCGCTCGGGCGGGTGCAGGCGGTGCGGCCATGACCGCGCCGCAGTCCGGCCTGACGCTGCGGCTGGTCGACGTCACGGTCATGCTGTCCGGCCGTGTGCTCGTCGGTCCGCTGAGCGCAGTGATCGCGCCCGGCGAGGTACTGGCCGTGACGGGACCGAGTGGCTGCGGCAAAAGCTCGCTGCTGCTGGCGCTGGCAGGGCTGGCTGCACCGCCCTTGCAGGCCACCGGCGCGCTCTGGCGTGGCGATCTGCCTTTGCACACGCTGCCTGCCGAGGCACGCCGACTCGGGTTGATGTTCCAGGACGACCTGCTGTTTCCGCACATGACCGCGCTGGACAACCTGCTGTTCGCCGTGCCCGCCGGGCGGCGCGCCGAGCGGGTGGCCCGCGCCGAAGCGGCGCTGGCCGAGACGGGTCTGGCGGCACACGCCGACCACCGCCCGCACCAGCTCTCCGGTGGCCAGCGTCAGCGGATCGCCTTGCTGCGCACGCTGCTCGCCGCGCCGCGGGCGCTGCTGCTGGACGAGCCGTTCTCGCGGCTTGATGCACCGCTGCGGGTCGCAATGCGGGCGCTGGTCTGGCAGACGCTGGCCTGCCACGGCTTGCCCGCTGTCCTGGTGACGCACGATCCGGCCGACATCCCGCCTGGTGCGCAGGTGCTGGCGCTGTCCGATGGCGGAGGGCCGGATGCTTGACCGCGTGGTGCTGGCATGGCTGGCGCCGACCGTGCAGCGGATGGCCGTGGCCTTGGTGCGCCGAGGTGTCCGGGCCGATGCAGTGACGCTGGCCGGGGCGGCGGTCGGTCTGTCCGGGAGCGGGCTGGTGGCTTTCGGTCAGCCGCTGGCGGGGCTGGTGCTGATGGCGATAGGCCGGCTGGCGGACGGGCTGGACGGGGCCGTTGCCCGCCTGACAGCACCGACGTCGCGCGGCGCCTTCCTCGACATCACGCTCGATTTCCTGTTCTATGCCAGCGTGCCGCTGGCCTTCGCGCTGATGGACCCAGCGCGCAACGCACTGGCGGCGGCGGTGCTGCTGGCGGCGTTCATCGGCACCGGGTCGGGCTTTCTCGGCTTTGCCATCCTGGCCGAGCGGCAGGGCCTGAGCAGCGCGGCGTATCCGCAAAAAGGGTTCTACTACCTCGGCGGCCTGACCGAAGGCACCGAGACGCTGCTGTGTTTCTCGGCGATGTGCCTGTGGCCCTCGGCGTTCGCTCCATTGGCCCATGGGTTTGCCGCACTGTGCGGCCTGACGGTCGCCATGCGGCTGGTGGCGGGCTGGACGCTGCTGGACGCCGTACCGGACACGGCACCCGACAAGGAACCGATCCCATGACCCGACGCCAAGGCGTGATCCTGCTGACCGTGCTGGCCTTGGCCGCCGCGTTCTGGTTTTTCGGTCTCGGCCACTGGCTACGCCTGGAGACGCTGAAGGCGCGGCAGGCGGAGCTGCTGGCCTTGAACGACCTGCATCCGCGCGCGGTGATCGCCGGCTACATGGCGGTCTACATCGCGGTGACGGCGCTGTCGCTGCCCGGCGCGGTGATCCTGACGCTGGCGGGCGGTGCGCTCTTCGGGTTGGGGACCGGGTTGGTGGTCGTGTCTTTCGCCTCCACGGCGGGTGCGACGCTGGCATTCCTCGCCGCCCGTTACCTGCTGCGCGACAGCGTGCCCCGCCGCTTCGGTGTCCGCCTGGACGAAGTCCACCGTGGCATCGAGCGCAGCGGTGCGTACTACCTCTTCACGCTGCGACTCGTGCCGCTGGTGCCGTTTTTTGTCATCAATCTGGTGATGGGGCTGACCAGGATGCCGGTGCGCCGCTATGCCTGGGTGAGCCAGCTAGGCATGTTGCCGGGCACGCTGGTCTACGTGAACGCCGGCACGGCGCTGGGCGGACTGCAGTCGCTCTCGGGCATCGTGTCGCCGCAATTGCTGGGGGCGTTTGCCCTGCTGGCCGTGTTTCCGTGGATCGCACGGACGGCGCTGGCCCGCTGGCAGGCCCGTCGGGTGCAGCAGCCCTGGGCGTCTCAGCGGCCGAAACGGTATGACCGCAATCTGGTGGTCATCGGCGCGGGTGCGGCCGGGCTGGTGACGAGCTACATCGCAGCGGCCGTGCGGGCCAGGGTGACGCTGGTCGAGGCGCACGCGATGGGCGGTGACTGCCTGAACACCGGCTGCGTGCCGAGCAAGGCGCTGATCCGGGCCGCCAGGCTGGCGCACGAAGTGACGCGGGCCAGCGAATTCGGCCTGACGGTGGCGCCGGCCCGGGTCGATTTCGCCGAGGTGATGGACCGTGTTGCCGAGGCGGTGCGGGGTGTGGCGCCGCATGACTCGGTGGAACGCTACACGGCGCTGGGGGTCGATGTGCGCCAGGGGCATGCGCGGCTGGTGGATCCGTGG
>JBEANV010000520.1:0-2538 GCA_041165285.1 Pseudomonadota bacterium
GCAGCCGCGCGTCCCAGCCGATCCAACGGTCGCGCGCCGCACACTTCAGCGCAGCAGCAGAAAAGCTCAGCAGCGCCACCCAGGTGTCGCCGTACTGCGCCACGTAGCGCAGGGTCTGCCCGATCTTCGGGATCGCGCCCAGGTAGTGGTGTCGCTCCAGCAATTGCTGGTAGCGCTCGTCTTCGTCAGGCGCTATGGGCCTGACGGTGACCTTCGATAAATCCACGCCGCATCCGCCCTCTTGGGTCGCCATGCGCAGCGTTGTAGCGGGTTCGGGGCGGGATGTCCAGCTTTGCGGGCTATCGTGTTGTCACAGCACAAAAATCAGCCGTGGCTAGCCCAAGTTTGTCAACTTTCGGCCCATTTCCCGGTCTCGTCGGCCGCTAGCCCGCATGGATGCTGGGTGTTGCTTCAAGAGTGAAATGTAGTGCCATAATATTGTTAGTCGGGTGATCCGCCGACCGTGTTTTGGTGCAGCATCAAACATGTTCATCCGGCGCACCCAAACCCGCAACCGCGCATCCGGCGAGCCCTACACCACCTACCGCCTGGTACAGACCGCTCGGGTCGGCGCCGCCGTCAAGCAAAGCACGCTGCTCAACCTGGGCAGCCACTTCGATCTGCCGCCGGATGAGTGGCCGGCGCTCGCCCAACGCATTGACGAATTGATGCACGGCCAGCGGCCCTTGCTCGACGCAACGTTGTCCGACGCGGGCCAGGCCCTGGCGCAACGCTACGCAGCGCAATTGATCGCGTTGCAGCCCTCGGCGGTGAGCCTCACGCGCGCCGCCGCCAAGGCGGACCCGGGCGGGGTGGGCCAGTACCAGGAGGTCGATCTCGATTCCCTGGACTTCGTGCGCCCACGCAGCGTCGGGGTCGAACATGCGGGGCTGTCGGCGATGCGCCAATGCGGCTTGGAGGACAAACTGGCCGAACTCGGCTTGAACCGCCCCCAGATCGCCGCGGCCGTGGGCAACATCATCGGGCGCATGGCCCACCCCGGCAGCGAACTGGCCACGCACGCGTGGTTGCAGCAGCACTCGGCCCTGGGCGAGTTGCTCGGCTTCGACTTCGAGGCGATGGACCTGAACCGCCTGTACCGCGCCTCGGACGCGTTGTACAAGCACCGCGAGGCCTTGCAGGACCATCTGTTCACCCAGGCGCAGTCGACCTTCGGCTTCGGCCAGACGATCACCCTGTACGACCTGACCAACACCTACTTCGAGGGTGTCGCTGCGGGCGTGAGCAAGGCCAAGCGCGGGCACAGCAAGGAGTGCCGCAGCGACTGCCCGCTGGTGACGCTGGCGATGGCGCTGGACGGCAGCGGGTTCCCGCGTCGCAGCCGGGTGTTTGCCGGCAATGCCAGCGAGCCCGCCACGCTGAAGGACATGCTCAGCGGCTTGGGCGCACCGCCCGGCGCGACGGTGGTGATGGATGCGGGCATCGCCACCGAGGCCAACCTGACGTGGCTGCGTGCCCAGGGCTACCACTACGTGGTGGTGTCGCGCCTGCGCGAGCGCCGCTTCGATCCTGCCCTGGCCAGCGAGGTGCAGTCCGCCGGCAACGTGACGATCAAGATCCAGCGCGTGCTCGACGCGCAGGGCCACGCGCTGCTGTACTGCCACTCGCCCGCGCGCGAACAGAAGGACCGCGCCATCGACGCGACCAAGGCGGCCGGCTTCGAGACGGTGCTGCTCAAGTTGCAGGCGGGCTTGAGCAAGCCGCGTGGCACCAAGGACGTGGCCAAGATCATGGAGCGGCTTGGTCGCGCCAAGCAACGCTACTCGCGCGCGGCGCAGCACTACCTGGTGGAGGTCACCAAAGACGACACCGGCACGCAGGTGCGCGCCATCACCTGGACCAAGCGCATCAAGCCCGGCACCGCGGCCGCGCACCCGGGCGTGTATTGCCTGCGAACGACCCTCGTGGCGTTGGACAACGCTGCGCTGTGGCGTACCTACACGATGCTGACCAACCTGGAGTCGGTGTTCCGCTCGCTCAAGACCGACCTGGGCTTGCGCCCGGTCTTCCACCAGATCGACCGGCGTGTCGAGGGGCATCTGTTCATCAGTGTGCTGGCCTACCACTTCGTGCACATGCTGCGTCTGCAACTCAAGGCCAGTGGCATCGACCACAGTTGGGAGACGCTGCGCGAGACGTTCACCACGCAGCGCCGCGTGACGGCTACATTGCAGCGCCGCGATGGCCGCACCGTGCATGTGCGCAAGGCCACGCGGCCCGAGCCACATCACCAAAAGATCAACGCGATCCTGGGCCACTCGCCCAATCCCGGCGGCACTCATCGCGTGCTCGTTTAACGCGAGTTCGTCGATCGAGCCAACCCCACGCCGCACTACACAAAAGTAGTGCCATACGCGCCGGAATCCCGTTCTAAGTTATTGATTCTGTTGGGGGTCCTAGTGCCAGATGACAAACTTGGGCCAGGTGCTGCCGGGCCGCGTGCTGGTGCTTGCCGAATACTGCGGCCGCCTGGGCAGCCCGCTGCCGGCCGACGGGCGGTTGACGCTGGTGCACGAC
>JBEANV010000521.1:0-2508 GCA_041165285.1 Pseudomonadota bacterium
TGCGCTGGCCCTTTGCCATGCGCTGCGCGAGCGGGGCGGGTTCGCCCCAGGACAAATCCGGCTCGAAGATGACCGCCACGCTGCCATATTCCACCGTGGACCAGAGCGACCCGGCCAGCGCCAGCGCCCCGGTCGCGCACCAGACCGGACGCCAGACACCCGCCAGGCGGGACACGGTGGGCACTGCCGCCGCATCCGCGTGGCACACCGGCGCCAGGCCGGTCAACCAGCCGGCCAGCATCGCCGCCGGCAAGAGGAAGTAGACGTACCACAGCGGGTATTCGAGCAGGCTGTGCACGCCCACCATCACCAGCATGAACAGCGCCGTGCGGGCACCGCGGGCGGTGTTGTCGTCGGCCACCGTCAGCGCCGGGCGGGCCATCCACAGCGCCACGAGCGTGCAGCCAAGGATCACCAGCGCCATCGGCACACCCGACTCGACCGCGAGCTGCAGCACGACGTTGTGCGAGTGGTCGTAGAACGCCACCGGGCGGCCCGGAAACGGCGTCATCGACCAGATGAAGTTGTAGGCGCCAACCCCCACGCCGGTCCACGGATGGGCGCGAATCATGTCCCAGGTGTTCGCCCAGATCTTGCCGCGCGAGCTGCTCGGGTCGCCGTGCAGGGTCTTCTTGAGCTGGTCCTCGCCGTAGAATATCACGCCGTGGGCCGAGAGCCACTGCTCCAGCCCCCACCAGCTCACGGCGTAGAGCGGCAGCATCGCCAGCAGCAGCCCGCGCACCGGCTTGGGCAAGCGCCGATCGACCAGTCCCCACAGCGCCAGCAGCACCACACCGACCGACCCGGTGCGCGAGGCGGTCAACGCCACGCCGAACACCAGCGCGCTCAGCACCACCGCCATCAGCGCCAGTGGCTGGCGCTCGCGCACACCGAGCCAGACGGCCGCCGCCGCCGACCACAGCAGCAGTGTGGAGAGCTGGTTCGGCTGGCGCATGTTGCCGATGGCGCGGCCGGCGATGGTGGGATAGGAGACGAGGCGGCCATCGGCCAGTTCGGGCTGGAACACCTGCACCAACCCGACCACGAGGCTCAGCAGTCCGGCCACCAGCAGCGCGGTCATCAACGGCGTGGCCCAGTCGTCGAGCCGGCCGGCGCGGGTGGCGGCGGCGGTGGCGTGCATCAGCGCACCCGCCAGCACGAGACAGGCCAGCGGTGCGAGGCGCTGGCCCCACGGCGTGCTGGACGTGAGCATGGCGGCAAGCAACAGCACCCCGGCAACCAGCAGCAGCTTCGTCGCGGTGGAAGCCGGTTGCGCCGCGAGACTCGGCCAGGCCGTCAGCGACCAGACCAGCAGCCACACGCCGCAGCCGCCAAACGCTACCGCCTGGTTGAAATAGGTCGAGGTGGGAGGCGCACTGCCGGCGATCAGGAAGGGAAACGCCACCGCCAGCAGGGCCAGCGGCAGGAAGGAGACGGGGGGGTGAGCGGGCGCGGTCATGGGTGGCCGATCATAGCGAGCCAACCGCACCGGGGCCTGAAACGACAAATGCGCCCGAAGGCGCATTTGCGGTCACGCTGACTGCCCGCGAGTAGTCAATCAGGCATCAAGAGCAGGTCTTGGGCTTGATCTTGGCGTCCAGATCCGACGTGCAGGGCCACGACGTCGTGTTGTTCTGCTGGAGCATGGTGTAGGTCATCTTCTTGCCGGAGATGCCCGTAGCTACACCAGAAGACTTGAACAGCACTTCGACGGTGCAGCCACCCGTGTCGGAAGATGTTCCTGCGGTGGTGATGGAGAGTACGTATTTGCCGACGATGGTGTCAGCCTTGGCAATCTGCCCTGCGACTGCAGACGCATTGGCCGGGCAGGTCTTGTCTTGCGAGAACGTGAATTCGACTTCCTTCTTGACGCCATCCGCCAGCGTCGAGCCTTCGGCCGACTGCGCACGCGCGGTGTAGTCCTGATACGCCGGCAGCGCCACGGCTGCCAGGATGCCGATGATCGCCACGACGATCATCAGTTCGATCAGCGTGAAACCTTGTTGAACTCGCTTCATGGTGCTTCCTGCAATGGGTGGGTGAAGATGCTTCTACTGTGCAGGGGGCGTGCCAGCCCCGAATTGCACAGGAATCGCCCGATTCACCCCCAATTGCAGGGTTGATGCGACAAGAAACGGTGCTCTGCCAACCCGGTATGGCCAAAAAATGTCACCTCCGCTGCACCACGGACAAGATGCGTCACCCACAAAAAAAGGGCCGCATCGCTGCGGCCCTTTCTGCTTGGCACTGAGCGCAAGGCCCAGGCAGCGGACATTACATGCCCATGCCGCCCATGTCGCCCATGCCACCCATGCCGCCGCCGCCCATCGAAGGCGAATCGTCCTTCGGTGCTTCAGCGATCATGCACTCGGTGGTCAGCATCAGCGACGCAACCGACGCGGCGTTCTGCAGCGCGGTGCGGGTGACCTTCGTCGGGTCCAGGATGCCCATGTCGATCATGTCGCCATAGGTGTCGTTGGCGGCGTTGAAGCCGTAGTTGCCCGAACC
>JBEANV010000522.1:0-3152 GCA_041165285.1 Pseudomonadota bacterium
CCGCGCTGGCCGTGCAGCTCGACATGGCCGAGTCGAGCGTCAAGCGCATGTTCGCGCAGGGCGACATGCCGCTGTCGCGCATCGACGCCATCTGCCGCGTGCTGCGCACCGACTTCGCCGAGCTGGCCCGGCGCGTCGCCGACGACACGCCCGCACGCACCGAGCTGACCCCCGAGCAGGAGCGCGCCGTGGTCGCCGACCGCAAGCTGCTGCTGGCGGCGATCTGCTGCCTGAGCCAGTGGACCTTCGAGCAGGTGCTGGCGGGCTACGGCTACACCGAGGCAGAACTGACCGGCTACTTCGTGCAGCTCGACCGGATCGGTTTCATCGAGCTGAAGCCGCAGAACAGCTACCGCATGAAGGTGGCCAAGACCTTCCGCTGGCGCCCGCACGGGCCGGTGATGCAGTTCTTCCGCGCCGAGGTGGTGCCGGACTACTTCCGCGGCGGCTTCGACGGCGAGGGCGAGCAGCTCATGCTGGTCCACGGCGAGATCAACACCCGGCTGGCCCAGGTCTTCAACGAGCGCCTGGGGCGCATCGCCAGCGATTTCGCTCAACAGCACCTGGCCGACCAGCGCCTGCCCGAGGACCAGAAGCAGCCCTACACGCTGGTGATCGGCATGCGCTCGTGGCTGTTCGGGCCATTCCGCGATCTGCGCCGCAAGGACCACGGCCGACCGACCCCGCACGGGCGCTGAAACCCCAAGGTAACCCTGCCCCGGAGTTTCCCGCGGATCGGGGTTTCCCCTCTCCTGACAGCCGCCTGACATGGAGAAACTGTTGGCACATTGGAACCGGTTCCAATGCAGCTTGCTCCGTACATTTGCCACACTCCTCGGAGTCCGCCTTGCCCGCTTCCGCCCCGCAGCTTCTGTCCGGCACCATCGCCCCCCCGACGGGTTCCGCGATGACGCAGCCTGATTTCCTGTGGGGTGTGGCCACGGCGTCGTACCAGATCGAAGGCGCCATCCGTGCCGACGGCCGCCTGCCGAGCATCTGGGACACCTTCTCGGCCACCCCGGGCAAGACACTCGGCGGCGACACCGGCGAACACGCCTGCGAACACTACAGCCGCTGGGCAGACGATGTCGACCTGATCGCCGATCTGGGTGTCGATGCCTACCGCCTGTCGATTGCCTGGACACGTGTCATGCACGCGGATGGCACGCCCAACCAGGACGGTCTGTCGTTCTACCGCCGCCTGCTGGCCCGCCTCGGGGCCCACGGTGTGCAGCGCTTCGTCACGCTCTACCACTGGGACTTGCCGCAGCACCTCGAAGACCGCGGCGGCTGGCTCAACCGCGACACCGCCTACCGATTCGCCGACTACGCCGCGCTGGTCGCCCGCGAGCTGAGCGGGCTGGTCGAGGGCTGGATGACGCTGAACGAGCCGTGGTGCTCGGCCTTCCTCGGCTACGGCAACGGCCACCACGCCCCGGGCATGGCCGATCCGCGCTACGCCACGCAGGCCATGCACCACCTGCTGCTCGGTCATGGTCTGGCGCTGGAAGCCATCCGCAAGAACGACCCTGGCACACCCGCCGGCATCGTCGCCAACATCGGCCGCGGCACCTCGGACAGCACCGACCCGGCCGATCAGGAAGCCGCGCGGCTCTATGAGCTGCAGCACAACGACTGGGTGCTGCAGCCGCTGCTCGCCGGCAGCTACCCCACCGACCTGTGGGACAAGCTCTGGCCCGGCAGTGCACCGCTGGTGCTGCCCGGTGACATGGCCACCATCCGCCAGCCGCTCGATTTTCTCGGCATCAACTACTACTTCCGCAGCAACCTGCGCAGCGACGGCGCGCACGGCTTCCGCGATGTCCCGCTCGACGGCGTGGAGCGCACGCAGATGGGCTGGGAGGTCTACCCGCAGGGGCTGGAAGACCTGCTGCGCCGCTTCAAGTCGGTCTACCCCGATCTGCCGCCCATCTACATCACCGAAAACGGCATGGCCAGCGACGACACGGTGGTCGATGGTCGGGTGGACGACACCCAGCGCCAGGCTTACCTGAAGGGCCACTTCGCCGCCATCAGCCGGGCCATCGACGCCGGGGTGGACGTGCGCGGCTACTTCATCTGGTCGCTGATGGACAACTTCGAATGGGCCTTCGGCTACGAGCGCCGCTTCGGGCTGGTCCATGTCGACTACACGACCCAGGTGCGCACGCTCAAGGACAGCGGGCATGCCTTCCAGGCCTTTTTGCAACAGCGTCGGGCGACCGCTACCCAAGCCGCCCTAACAACCTGAGGAGACAAGCGCGATGACGATGACCAAGAACCTCCGCCTGAAGCAACTGGCTGCCGCCGCCCTGATCTGCGCCGGCACCACGGGCCTGGCCCACGCACAAAAGGCCGAAGTCATCCACTGGTGGACCTCCGGCGGCGAAGCTGCCGCCATCAAGGAATTCGCCAACGCCTACACCAAGGCCGGTGGCACCTGGGTCGACACCCCCATCGCCGGCGGCGGTGGCGCCCAGGCCCGCACCGTGATGGCCAACCGCACCATGGGTGGCGATCCCCCGACGGCTGCCCAGTACAACTACGGCAAGCAGTACGAGGAGATCATCAAGGAAGGCCTGCTGAACAACCTCGACGACGTCGCGGCCAAGGGCAACTGGGACAAGCTGCTGCCCGAGAAGATCAAGAACGCGGTGAAGGTCGGCGGCCACTACTACGCCGTGCCGGTCAACCTGCACAACGAGAACTGGGTCTGGTTCAACAAGGCCGTGCTGGCCAAAGCCGGCGCCAAGGAACCGACTACCATGGACGAGATGTTCGCGGCCATGGACAAGGTCAAGGCCGCTGGCGGCGTGACCCCGCTGGCGCTGGGTGGCCAGGGCTGGCAAGAAGGCATCACCTTCCGCGGCGTGCTGCTGGCCACGGGTGGCCAGGACCTGTACCTGAAGACCTTCAAGGACAAGGACACGTCGAACGCGCAGTTCCGCAAGACGGTCGAGACCTTCAAGAAGCTCAAGGGCTATGTGGACGCAGGCTCCCCGGGCCGCGACTGGAACCTGGCCACCGGCATGGTGATCGACGGCAAGGCCGCCTTCCAGATGATGGGCGACTGGGCCAAGGGCGAGTTCGTCAACGCCGGCAAGACCGCGGGCAAGGAATACGGCTGCTTCATGGCCGGCGGCCCGAAGATG
>JBEANV010000523.1:0-5103 GCA_041165285.1 Pseudomonadota bacterium
CGCGGGCATCACGGGCTTCGATCAGCTTGAAGTGCGCGCCCGCGTAGCCCAGCCCGGTCAGCAGCGCCTGCGCCACCGCCATCTGCTCGGCCAGCGCGGCGCGGTACTCGGGTGCTTCCTCGGCGGTCAGCAGCACCCAGACCTGGCTCGCTCCTTGCGCGATGGCCGACAGCCACAGGTCGATGCCGACACTCGCCGTGTGCCACACCGCCACCGGCAGCACACGGGCCGGCACGCCGTGGACCGCCCGATCGACCCGCGCCGCACGGCCGAGGTCGTCGAGCAGCCGGGCGCCTGCCTGCTCGCTGTACAGCAGCAGCGCCGCGTCTTGTCCGCCGGCGCGGGCGTAGGTCGAAACCAGCCGCTGCAGCCGCCGACCCTGATCGACCGGCCCCGGGTACGCGAAGCTCAGCGCCCCGCTCGGGCACACCGTCGTGCAGGCACCGCAGCCCACGCACAGGTGCGGCTCGACAACGATGCCGCCCGCCTGCGCGGTCTTCGCCTTGCCCTTGCGCGAGGCGTCGCTGGAGATGGCGCTGGTCGAACACACGTCGATGCACGCCGTGCAGCCGATCTGCTCGTTGCGGCTGTGGGCGCAGAGGCGGTGCTGGTACTGGAAGAACTTCGGCTTGTCGAACTCACCCACCAAGTCGCGCAGCTTCAGCACGGCATCGAACAGCAGCGACGCATCCCCCGCCGCGTTCGGGACATGGAAGTAGCCCTGCGGCGGCTGGTGCTGCGCAAACGCGGGTGTGTCCCGCAGGTCGAGGATGAGGTCAAAGCGTTCGTCGGTGACAAGCGGCGTGCGGCTGAAATCGATCGCGCCGGCCGCGTCGCAGACCTGCACGCAGTCGCGGTGGTCCTTGCAGCGGCTCAGGTCGATCTGGTAGCGGAAATCGATCGCCCCTTCCGGGCAGGCGTCGAGGCAGGCGTTGCAGCGGGTGCAGAGGTCGAGGTCGATCGGGTTGGACGACGACCACTGCACGTCGAACGCGCCGAGCCAGCCGCGCAGCCGCGTCACCCGCCCGGCGAACACTGGCCGGTCACGCCGCTGCGCCAGTGAACCGCCTTCGCCTGCCGCCGCCACCGCGTCCACCAGCACGCTCACGTCGAGCCGGTCGGCCAGCAGCGCCGCCACCCGCTCCGCCGCGTCCGCACCGCCGATCACGAGGCAGCGCCCGGCCGAGCGGTACGGCACCGTCGTCACCGGCTGCACGTCCGGCATCTGCGCCGCGGCGATCAGCGCGGCGAGCTTGGGTGTGGCGGCCTTGGCGTCGCGGGACCAGCCGCCGGTTTCGCGCAAGTTGACGAAGTGGATCGGGCGCTCGTCGGTCCCGGGCGCCTCCACGGTTTCGGCGTTCAGGTCGAGAAACAGCCGGCTTTCCTGCGTACACGCCACCAGCAGCGCCTCGCCCGGCCCGGTGGACTTGGCAGCACGCTGGAACGCCCCCGCTTCACGCCGGCACAGCAGGGTGTGTGTCGTCTCCAGCCCGTCCGGGCTGGCACCCGGGGTCTGCGCCAGCGTCCGGGCTATCGCCTGGGTGTCCAGCGGCATCGTTCGGTTGCAGTCGCACAGCAGCGTTTTCATCGACAGGTTTCTCTTCGGGTTCTTCAGGTTCAGGTTCTTCGGTGAACAGGCCCAGCATCCGCGCCCCCGTCATCTGCCGCAGCATCGCCAGCGGCAGCGGGTCGGGCCGGCCGTAGTCCTCGATGTAGGTATCGAGGCCGTCCATCACATTGAAATGCGGGTCGGTGAACAGCGTCTTCAGCGCCGCGTTCTTCACGGATGGATCGACACCCCGGGCGACGAAGCGGGTGAAATCGGACGCGGGGGTGAGCTGTGCAGCGTCGGCCAGCGTCGGTGCGAGCGGCACTGGCTCGGGTGGCACGACGGGGGCAGCGGGGACAGGCACCGCCTCCATCACTGGCACCGGCACCCCGTGCCGCACCTCTGCTTTGCGCCGCGACCAACGCGACAGGAAGCCGCCTTCGGGGGTTTGCTCGCTGGCCATGCTCAGTCCCGCTGGTCTGGTGCGACGAAGGACACCGGCCGGCGGCGCTTCTTCGGCTCGGGCCGGTAGTGGTCGTCGGTGTAGCCCTGCAGCCAGTCGCGCACGGCGGCGGGCAGCGGCCGGTTGTCCACCCGCTCCTGCGCGTCCAGCAGCCGGCCGGCCTCGTTGTACGACAGCGTGACCCGCTCGGGCCAGGCGCGTGACGGGTCTTCCTCGTCGATGCGCCACATCACGAACCAGACCGGCGCGCCCGAGGTCAGGTTCAGAAAGTAGCCCTCGCCCTCGTCGCGGCGCAACTCGACCGGCAAGCGGGGAAACAGGAACTGCGCCTGCTGCCCGTCGTCGCGCAGCAGGCGTGGCGTGTCACCGTAGCGGCCGTCGTCCACCACCACATCGGCCACAGTGAAGCGCCAGTCCTCCCAGCGGCTGGGCTGGCGCTGCCGCTCGATCACCACGGCCACGCGGAGTTGTGTCGGGGTCGGGAATGTCTCACTCATTGCGCTGCAGTCTACGCGCCGCGCCGCAAAAACCTATATCGAAACACCTGACAAACCCGGCGCGGCGCGCCGCGGCAAACTGTCGCTGAACGCTAGGGATTCGCCCTGATTGCCGGGCGTTCATAACCGCAACCTAATGGCTGTTGACCCTGCTGCGGAGCGCACTCGATGAGCCAGTCCCCCACCTCCAAGCTGACCCGACGCCGCGTCTTCGCCGGCGCCGGCACGGTCAGCGCACTGGCGGCCGTCGCCGCCGTGCTGCCAGTCGCCCACGCGCCGCCGCAAGCCACCGCCCAACCCAGGCACGCACCCGACACGGCCACCGGCGGCTACCAGTTGACCGAGCACGTCCGGCGCTATTACCAGACCGCCAAGGTCTGAGGATCCGAGGAGACACTCCCATGCTGCTCACCCGCCGCGCCACCGCCCACCCCTCGGCGGACTCGCCCTCCCCCCTCGTGTCCAGCCTGGCCCGCGGCATCGGCCGAGCCATCCCGACGATCGACCGCCGCTCCTTTCTGCGCCGCTCGGGCATGGGCGTCGGCGTCGGGCTGGCCGCGTCGCAACTGACGCTGGTCAAGCGCGTCGAGGCGGCCGATCCGGCGTCCGCAGCGGCCGGCAGCGGCAAGAAGGTCGAGGTCAAGCGCACCGTCTGCGGCCACTGCTCGGTGGGCTGCGCGGTGGACGCTGTGGTGGAAAACGGCGTCTGGACACGCCAGGAGCCGGTGTTCGATTCGCCGATCAACATGGGCGCGCACTGTGCGAAGGGCGCCGCGCTGCGCGAGCACGGCCATGGCGAATACCGGCTCAAATACCCGATGAAGCTGGTGGACGGCAAATACAAGCGCATTTCCTGGGACGAGGCGCTGAATGAAATCAGCGCGAAGATGCTGGAGCTGAAGAAACAGAGCGGCCCGGATTCGCTGTTCGTCGTCGGATCCAGCAAGCACAACAACGAACAGGCGTATCTGCTGCGCAAGTGGATCAGTTTCTGGGGCAGCAACAACACCGACCACCAGGCGCGCATCTGCCACTCCACCACGGTCGCAGGCGTGGCCAATACGTGGGGGTATGGCGCGATGACCAACTCCTACAACGACATGCAGAACGCGCGGTCGGCGATCTACATCGGCTCGAACGCGGCGGAAGCGCACCCGGTGTCGATGCTGCACATGCTCCACGCCAAGGAGACGGGCTGCAAGATGATCGTGGTCGATCCGCGCTTCACCCGCACGGCGGCGAAGGCGGACCAGTACGTGCGCATCCGCTCGGGTTCGGACATCCCCTTCCTGTTCGGCGTGATGCACCACATCTTCAAGAACGGCTGGGAAGACAAGAAATACATCGAGGACCGTGTCTGGGGCATGGAGAAGGTGCGCGAGGAGTGCCTGAGCAAATGGACGCCGGACAAGGTGCAGGAAGCCTGCGGCGTCGATGAGGCAACCTGCTTCCAGGTAGCCAAGACACTCGCCGACAACCGCCCCGGCACCATCGTCTGGTGCATGGGCCAGACGCAGCACACCATCGGCAACGCGATCGTGCGGGCGTCGTGCCTGCTGCAACTGGCGCTGGGCAACGTCGGCAAGTCCGGCGGTGGCACCAACATCTTCCGCGGCCACGACAACGTGCAGGGCGCCACCGACGTGGGGCCGAACCCCGATTCGCTGCCCGGTTACTACGGCCTGGCCGAGGGCGCGTGGAAGCACTTCGCCAAGACCTGGGGCGTCGATTACGAGTGGATCAAGAAGCAGTACGCGCCCGGCATGATGACCAAGTCCGGCATGACGGTCTCGCGCTGGATCGACGGCGTGCTGGAGAAGAACGAGCTGATCGACCAGGACAGCAACCTGCGCGGACTCGTCTTCTGGGGCCACGCGCCGAACTCGCAGACCCGCGGTCTGGAGATGAAGAAGGCGATGGACAAGCTCGACCTGCTTGTCGTCATCGACCCGTTCCCGAGTGCCACCGCCGCGATGGCCGCGATGCCCGGCAACAAGGACGACCTGAACGCCAACCGCGCCGTCTACCTGCTGCCCGCGTGTACGCAATTCGAGACCAGTGGCTCGGTCACGGCATCCAACCGCTCGATCCAGTGGCGCGAGAAGGTGATCGAGCCCTTGTGGGAGAGCCGCAGCGACCACATGATCATGTACCAGTTTGCCGAGAAACTGGGCTTCGGCAAGGAACTGGTCAAGAACTACAAGCTGCAGAAGGTCAAGGGCATGGACGAACCCGTGCCCGAGGACATCCTGCGCGAGATCAACAAGAGCTGCTGGGCCGCGGGCTACACCGGCCAGAGCCCGGAGCGCCTGAAGGCCCACATGCGCAACATGCAGGTGTTCGACGTCAAGACGCTCAAGGCCAAGGGCGGCATCGACAAGGAAACCGGCCTGTCGCTGGACGGCGAGTACTTCGGCCTGCCGTGGCCGTGCTACGGCACGCCCGAGCTGAAGCACCCGGGCTCGCCCAACCTCTACGACACCAGCAAGCACGTGATGGACGGCGGGGGCAACTTCCGCGCCAAATTCGCCGTCGAGCGCGTGGGCGTCTAGCTGCTGGCCGGCGACGGATCGCACTAGCTGGGAGACGATCTG
>JBEANV010000524.1:0-5010 GCA_041165285.1 Pseudomonadota bacterium
CCTGTCGGTCCACAAGAACGGGCAGGTCGCCATCGTCGAGACCAAGGGCAACACCGACTGCCACGTCATCCTGCGCGGTGGCAAGGCGCCCAACTACGACGCCGCCAGCGTGGCCGCCGCCGTGCGCGACCTCGACGCCGCCAAGCTGCCCACGCCGCTGATGGTGGACTGCAGCCACGCCAACAGCAGCAAGCAGCATGAGCGCCAGGTCGTGGTCGCCCGTGACATCGCCGACCAGATCGCCGGGGGCAGCCGCAGCGTGTTCGGCGTGATGGTCGAAAGCCACCTCCAGGCCGGCGCGCAGAAATTCAGCCCCGGCAAGGACGACCCGTCACAGCTCGCCTACGGCCAGAGCATCACCGACGCCTGCATTGGCTGGGACGACTCCGAGGCCGTGCTGTCGGTGCTCAGTCAGGCGGTCAAGGCGCGGCGCGGCTGAGGCGCTCGCTCTTCCAGTACACGTCATCGCCGCCCAGCCCGTCCAGGTTGGCGCGGTTGAGCACCCGGGCCAGCACGAACAGCAGGTCCGACAGCCGGTTCAGGTACTGGCGCGGCGCGGCGTTGACCCCTTGCGGCGCCTGCGCCGTCAGCGTCACGACGGCGCGCTCGGCCCGGCGGGCAACCGTGCGGGCGACGTGGGCGATGGCGGCGCTGCGGGTGCCGGCCGGGAGGATGAACTCCTGCAGGCGAGGCAGGGTCGCGTTGTGCGTCGCCAGCGCCTCGTCCAGCCGCAGCACGGCGTCTTCCTTCAGCAGCGTGTAGCCGGGGATGCACAGCTCGCCGCCGAGGTTGAACAGCTCGTGCTGGACGACGACGAGCAGCTCGCGCACGTCATCGGGCAGCGGCTCGGCCAGCAGCACGCCGAGCTGCGAGTTGAGTTCGTCCACGTCGCCCATCGCGGCGATGCGCAGGTGGTCTTTCGGTACCCGGGTTCCGTCGCCGAGGCCGGTGGTGCCGTCGTCGCCGGTGCGGGTGCTGATCTGAGTGAGTCGGTGTCCCATGGTGACATCGTACCGCCCGGCGCTCCGCAGGCTGTGTCAACCGGCACAATACCGGCACACCAGAACAGCCAGAACCGCCTGACCATGACCCCCTCCAATGACCTCAACGACGCCGAAATCGGCGAACTCGACGACCTGCTCGCCGCCATTCCCCAGCCGCTGGATGCCCTGGATGTGGTGATGCTCGATGGCTATCTTTGCGGCGTGCTGTCGCAGCCGGTCGCCATCGACATCGCCGACTGGCTGCCGCCGGCCTGTGACTGGAATCTGGGCGAGGGCGGTCAGGTACTCACGCCCGACACCCCGGGATGGCACTCCGCCAAGCACGAGCGCCTGATGGCCCTGGTCCAGCGCCGCCATGACGCGATCCACCGGGCGATGGTCGAGGACGAATGGTTCGACCCCGTGGTCATGCAGCCGCTCGACGATGATGACCAGCCGCTCACTGGTCGTGCCGAGATCGAAGGTGCGCTGGCCCCGTGGGTCACGGGCTACGAGCACGCGCTGAACCATTTTCCCGCGCTGGAGGAGCTGGGCCACACCGATCTGTCCGACCTGCTGGCCTGCCTGCGCCGCCACCTGCCGGACCAGAGCGAGGACGAGCAGGCCTACACCAAGGCACTCGACCAGGAGCAGCCGCTCAAGTCACTCGATGCGGCGATCGAGGATCTGGTCGCCACCGTCATTGACCTTGCCGCCATCGGCCGCACCGAGCGCCTGAAGGTCACCACCGTGCGCCGCGGCATGCCCAAGGTGGGTCGCAATGAGCCGTGCCCCTGTGGCAGCGGCCGCAAGTTCAAGCTCTGCCACGGGCGCGATCAAAGTTGATCTGCATCAAGCCGCGGCTGAACGTTCGCTGACAGACTTCTGGACATTCCCCAGACACTAGGAGAACGGACATGAAGATTCTGGTTGCAGTCGATGGCAGCGAATTCACCCGGCGCATGGTCGCCTACTGGGCGGCACACGAGGAGTGGCTGGGCCGGCAGCACAGCTACACCGTGCTGACCGTGGTGCCGCCGATTCCGCCCCGGGCGGCGGCGGTGCTCGACCGCGAGTTGCTGCATTCGTACTACGCCGACGAGGGGGAAAAAGTGTTCCACCCGCTGCGCATCTTTCTCGACCAGCAGGGACTGCAGGCCACTTTTCTGAGCAAGACCGGCCAGGTGGCGGACACCGTCGCCAAGACCGCCACCGAGGGCGATTTCGATCTGCTGATGATGGGCTCGCACGGGCACTCTGAGCTGGGCAATCTGGTGCTCGGCTCGGTGACCACCCGGGTGATGGCGCACTGCAAGACGCCTGTGCTGCTGGTGCGCTGAAGCACCAGCAGCTACGCGGTTCAACGCTTGTCGGACGGCGCCTTGGCGGGTGCCGGGTATGCCGAGGGGCGGGTCACTGACTCTCCCTTCGGGTCCATGCTCATGTCCAGGCCGAAGGCGGTGCCGTAGTCGGCGAAGTCTTCCGCCTTGCGCCGCTCGGCCGCGCGTCGGGAGCGGCCTGCAAACCAGGTCGACCAGTGGAACCAGCTGCTCAGGGTGCGTCGTTCGGCGATCATTGTCTTTCTCCCACTGCCGGTCCGGGTGCCCTCATTCACCGAACCTCTTGCCGAGTGTTCAGGTCGTGTCGCGGGCCGCCGTGGTCATTCACGTTGCGGGCCGGCCCGTCCCGCCTCCACGCGAAACCGCGCTTGCGTGTGCAGCGCCGAGTGCGCGAGAACCGGGAAACCTGTAGCTCTTGCGACACAGTGTAGCGAGCGGTCTGTGACATCTACCTGCATATAACCCCTCTCGTCACTGCGGGCGTGCAGGATGTCCACATTGCTGCTGCGTATCAGCGACATCAGGGTTTCCGGGATGCCCGCAGTTGTGATGGAGGAGGTGACGAACTCGCTGGCCACGACCGGCGCCCGCGGATCGTGGGGGTTCGCCCGTAGCTGCGCCGCCACATGGCGGTGTACGTCGCCACCCAGGAACACCACGTTCTCCAGCCGGTGCGTGGCGATGTGTTCGAGCAGCCGGGCGCGCGCGGCAGGGTAGCCGTCCCAGCCGTCGCTGTAGACCAGCCGGCGCCCGTCTGGCCCTGGTACGCCCCATGGACTCACCTGTGTGGCCTGGCCGATCAGCTTCCAGCGGCCTGTGGCGTCGCGCAGCCCGTCCTGCAGCCAGCGCTCCTGGTCTGCCCCCAGAACAGTGCCCCGGTCGTCGGTGAGTGCGCGGCAGTGCCAGCGCACATGGCCTCCGGCCACGTCACCCCCATTGCAGACCTGCGGGCTGCGGTATTGCCGCCCGTCGAGCATCCAAAGATCGGCCAGCCGCCCCCAGCGGAAGCGGTCGTGCATGCGCACGCCGTGCGGCCCGGGCATCTGGTCCAGCGCGAGTGGCTGGTGCTCGAAGTAGGCCTGGTAGGCGGCGCTCCGCATCCGCACGAAGGCTTCGGGCGACAGCTCGTCCTCGTCACCGAACGTGCCGGCGTAGTCATTGCGCACCTCGTGGTCGTCCCAGGCGAGGAGCCACGGATGCGCTGCGTGGCAGGCCTGCAGATCCGGGTCGCGCTTGTAGGTCGCGTAGCGGGCGCGGAACTCGCCAAGCGTGCAGGGCTCCTCGGCCTCGTGCGAGCGCAGCCGAAAGCGTCGGTTGCTGGAGTCGTAGATGTAGTCCCCGACGAAGGCCACCGCGTCCAGATCCAGCTCCGCGATCTCGCGGTGGGCCGTGAACCAGCCCTGCTCGTAGTGCTGGCAGGACGCGAGCGCCAGCCGCAGCCGGTCCACCACGGCGTCCTCGGCTGGCGCTGTGCGGGTTCGCCCGACCGGACTGGCGATGCCGCCCGCCAGGAAGCGGTACCAGTAGCGCCACGCCGGCCGCAGATGGTCCACCTGCACCCGCACGCTGTGGGCCTGTGCCGGATCGGCCAGCACCGTGCCGCTGCGCACGATGCGGGCGAAGGCCTCGTCCTCCGCCACCTGCCAGGTCAGTGGCAGCAGCGCCTGCGGCAAGCCGCCGTCGGGTTGCGCCGGATCGGCCATCAGGCGCGTCCACAGCACCACGCTCTGCGGGCGTGGCTGGCCACTGGCGACGCCCAGCGCAAACGGGTCATTGCCGAAGCGCGGATCGGCAATGCGCGGCAGGCTGGTGTTGGGGGCCGACAGGACACGCTGGGCCGCAAGCAGGGCGGCCCAGCGTGCCAGGTTGGTCAGGGTGGAACGTCGAGATAAGATCAATTGGGTGTGCAATCAGCGCAAAATGCAGTCAGATAGTTGAATCTTGCGGCATTGGTGATATTGGAAATATTTGTGATGGATTACCAAAAATCCTTCCACCGTCGTGGGGATGTGCGTCGATGGCTCCTGTCCGTACAGTACGAACCAGTTGCTGTCACGCGGTGTACTTGAAAGTCCAGAAATCTGAAACCGGCGGGTTGTGAGTTCGAACAAAAAAACCATCGAACCCGCCCCCGGTGCCCAGTTCCCAACGGCGTTCCTTGCGGAGCGTCTATCAACCCACCCCTAACCGGGTGGGTTTTTTTTGTCCATGGTTTGCCGAAGGTGCCCGACCAGGGCCAGCACGGTGCGCGGCACATGCGGGCTGTAGGGGCGCAAGGCATACAGGTGCCCCCCGAAGGCGCCCACGCTGCGCCAGTCCGGCAGCACTTCCAGCACGTCACCCGCCGCCAGTGCCGCTTCGGCGCTGAAGTCCGGCAACAGCGCGATGCCCAGCCCCGCGATCGCGGCCTCGCGCAGCACTTCGCTGTTGTTGGCGCTGAACGGCCCGCGCACGGCCACCGTCACATGGCTGGCCTGTGTGCCTGCCGCAGCGTGTTCCTCGCGGAACTGCCAGGTCGGCGCATCGCCAGGGCGGATGTAGTGCAGGCAATCGTGCTGCGCCAGCTCGGACGGGTGCCGCGGCGTGCCGCGCTCGGCCAGATAGCCGCGGGTCGCCACCAGCACCGCCCGCGTGTCCGCCAGCCGCCACGCCACATGCGTCTCCGGCGGGTGCTCGGTGTGGCGGAT
>JBEANV010000525.1:0-2935 GCA_041165285.1 Pseudomonadota bacterium
GTCCGCGCAAGGTGCAACCGCACAGCGCCTCGGTGGCCATCGAGCGGCGCATCGGCTACGTGCAGGCTGCCCGGAAGATGGGCCGCCCGCTCGACACCATCGACTGGATCGAGGTGGACGACATCCGCCCCGAGGACTCGGCGCAGGCGCTGGCGGCGCTGCGCCCGTCGCTGCCCGCCGGCTGCCGGCTCGCGGTCGTGGCGATGACGGACCGCATGGCGCTGGCCGCGCTCGGCGAGGTGCGCACCTGGGCCGGCATGGCGCTGGCCGCTGCCGTCGGTTTCGACGACATCCCGGCCGCCACCCCCGCCGGTCTGACCACCGTTCGCCAGGACGCGCACCGCAAGGGTGTGCTGGCCGTCCAGGCCTTGCTCGACGGGCTTCGGCCCCCGCCGCTCACTGTCGAACTCGTGGTCCGCGACACCTGATCCCGGACCCTGCCCTGCGGTTTCACGCCTGCGTCAGGATGCACCCGGCCTAGGGAAAGACCTGACTCCACACAACTTGACGATTTTCTGAACCGATTCAGAATGGCGGTCATGCGTCATCTGAATCGATTAAGTTCACACAGTCGATCGAATCCAGGCGCACGGAACGGCCCCGCTCGGGGCTTCACAGACACCACGAGGAGCATCGAGATGCAAAGCAACAAGGCGCTGCTGCCCCTGGCCCTGGCCATCGGCAGCCTGTTCACCGCCACGGCCGTCCGCGCCGATGGCATCGACGTTCACGGCTATGTCCGCACCCAGGTCGGCGGCACCAGCGAAGGCGGCAACCTGCAATGCTTCGGCGATGGTGCTTGGCCGATCCGCTCGAAGTACCGCCTGGGCAACGAGTGCGACAACTTCGCCAGCGTCACCACCTCGGTTCCGTTCGGCAAGTCGGACGGCGCCTGGGCCAAGTTCCACCAGACCCTGTCGTTCAAGGAAAAGGGCAAGCAACCCTGGGAAGACACGACCGACAACAAGAACTTCAACATCGCCAGCGAGCAGGCGTACATCGAGGCGGGTGGATTCTTCGACGGCAGCCCGGCGCTCGACAGCGCCAAGCTCTGGGTGGGCAAGCGGTTCTACAACCGCCACGACATCCACATGAGCGACTACTACTACTGGGGCAACAACGGCACCGGCGCCGGCATCGAGGAGATCAACCTCGGCGCGGCCAAGCTCTCGCTGGCCTACTTCCAGAACGGTGGCAACGCCAACGCGGTCGATGACATCGTCGGCAAGCGCGTCTCGGCCCGCTTCTACGACGTGAACGTCAACCCGAACGGCAAGCTCGAAGGCGAACTCGTCCTGCTCAGCGGCAGCACCGCCTCCAAGGACGCCACCAAGGAAACCGGCAAGGGCACGATGCTGTTCCTGCAGCACACCCAGACCGGCCTGGTGGGCGGCTGGAACAAGGCCAGCCTGGTGATCGGCGAGAAGCTCGGCAGCGGCTTCGAGTGGCTGCCGTCGTACCAGGGCGGCGGCGTGTCGAAGGGCAAGTCGTGGCGCCTGCATGACCATTTCTACTTCTCGCCCGCCGGCACCAAGGTCAGCGGCGTCGTGACCGCCAGCTACGGCCGCGCCAACTTCGGCGGCGACAACGACAACGTCTGGGCCAGCGTCGGCATCCGCCCGCAGTACAACTACAGCGACCTGCACAGCACCGCGGTCGAGATCGGCTACGACCAGGGCAAGACCGACGGCGGCAGCAAGCCCAAGATCGCCAAGGTGACCGTGGCGCAGCAACTGACGCTGCAGAGCGGCTTCTGGGCACGTCCGGCACTGCGGGCCTTCGTGACGCACGCCAAGTGGAATGACGCAGCCGGCACCCAGGCCAACGGCGTCTTCGGCACCAAGAAGAGCGGCACGACCTACGGCTTCCAGGCCGAGGTGTGGTGGTAAGCACGGTCAGCCCAGTCAGCACCGCATGAACACGACCAACCTCAGGGAAGAACGCAGCCCGCCCGACGCCGACTGGTGGCGCGGCGCGGTGCTGTACCAGGTCTACCCGCGCAGCTTCGCCGACCACGACGGCGATGGCGTGGGGGATCTGCCGGGCATCCTCGACCGGCTCGGCTACCTCGCCGGGCTGGGCGTGGACGCGGTCTGGATCTCGCCGTTCTTCAAGTCGCCGATGAAGGACTTCGGCTACGACGTGGAGGACTACCGGGCGGTCGATCCGCTGTTCGGCACGCTGGACGACTTCGACCGGCTGGTGGCGCAGGCCCACACCCTGGGGTTGAAGGTGCTCATCGACCAGGTGGTGTCCCACACCGCGGACACCCACGCCTGGTTCCAGGAAAGCCGGTCGAGCCACGACAACCCGCGCGCCGACTGGTACGTCTGGGCGGACGCGCAGCCGGACGGCTCACCCCCCAACAACTGGCTGAGCGTGTTCGGCGGCTCGTCCTGGCAGTGGGACACGCGGCGCCGGCAGTTCTACCTGCACAACTTCCTGGCCGCGCAGCCGGACCTGAACTTCCACAACCCGGCCGTGCGCGCCGCCGTGCTGGACGACCTCCGGTTCTGGCTGGACCGTGGCGTGGACGGGTTCCGCTTCGACACGACCAACTACTACTTCCACGACCTCGCGCTGCGGCCGAACGCGGCGCTGCGGCCGGACGCACCCGATGCGGTCGCCTACGCGCACAACCCGTATGACATGCAGGTACACGTCCACGACAAGAACCGCCCGGAGAACGTGCAGTTCCTGGAGGAAGTGCGGGCGCTGCTGAACGTCTATGGGGCCACCTCCGTCGGCGAGGTGGGCGATGCGGACGCGCTGGCGACGATGCTCGACTACACCGCCGGCGACAAGCGGCTGCACATGACCTACAGCTTCTCGATGCTGTCACCGGACGCGAGCGTCGCGCACCTGCGCAAGCAGGTCGAGCAGTTCGAGGCCGCGGCGGCAGCACCCGGCCAGGGCGGCTGGGCCTGCTGGACGA
>JBEANV010000526.1:0-5632 GCA_041165285.1 Pseudomonadota bacterium
TGGCCGTTGTAGCCCCACAGGTGGGCGTTGAAGCCGGGCGTCATCTCGCGCACGACGGGTTCGGCGACGAGGTGGAACTCCTTGACGCCGTTGTTCAGGCGCCAGGGCAGCGTCCAGCCGTGCAGCGTCACCACCGGGCGGTAAGGGCGGCCGTCGGGCGGCATCAGCGGCGGGGCGGTCTGCGCGCTGGTCTGGATCACGGGTTCGGGCAGCGCGGCCATCGCCACGCGGCTCACGGAAGCGGCGGCCACGGCGGCGCCCGCAGAGAAGAAAGTGCGTCGGGAAAGCATGTCGGGTTCCTGAATTCTGTTCGGTGTGCGCCGCGTGTTCAATGTCCACCGCCGGCATCAGCGCCAGCGGACGAGGAGGGCGCCGCACCCGCAGACAGCGTCGGCCGGCCGAGCATCGCCATCTGCAGATCGGCGTCGGCGAGCCAGAACTCGCGCCGTGCATCGATGGCGCTGTTGACGCTGGCGATCTGGGCGCGGGCGTCGGCGAGCAGCTCGAACACGCCGATCAGCATGCCGTTGTAGCGCAGCACGTTCTCGTCGCGGATGCGCTGGCGCAGCGGGACGATGGCGGTCTGCACATGGCGGGCGATGTCCCAGGCGTGGCGCCAGTTGCGATAGGCCTCGCGGACTTCGGAGCGGGCGTCGATGGCGATCTCGGCGGTGCGGTGCAGGCTGGCGGTGTAGGTCGCCTCGGCGCGGGCGACCTTGGCGTCGCCCCAGTCGAACAGCGGCAGCTCCAGCCCGACCTCCCAGGCGCGGCTGCGGTGGCCATCGTTCGTGACCGAGCGGGTCGCGCCAATTTCCAGCACGTTGAGGAAGCGTGTCGTGCGTGTCAGGCCGAGGGCACGGGCGGTTTGCTCGGTGGCGGTCTTGGCGGCTTGCACGTCCAGCCGCTGTGCGAGGGCACGTTGCTCGATGTCGGGCTGCTCGATTGGCGCTGCGGGCAGGTCCGGCAGGCGCTCGGGCAGCGTGTAGTCGAGCTGATCGCCCCACAGCCCGAGGGCACGGTTCAACCGCTCGCGGCTGGCGTCGCGGGTGCGTTCGCCGCGGGCGACATTGAGCACCGCGTCCGCCTCGAACGACTGCTCGCGGGCCAGCGACAGCTTGTTGAAGTTGCCGGCCTGCGCCATGCGCCGCGCCAGTTCCGCACCGGCCGCAGCGGCGTCGTGGACCTGCTGCAGGTAGCGCAGGCTCTCCTCGGCCGCGACCGCCTCGACCCATGCGCGGCGCACGGTGGCGATCTGCGTGACCACGCGCTGCGTCGTCTGCGCCTGCTGCTGGGCGAGGCGGTGGTTCTCCAGCGTGCGCGTCAACGGCATCAGCAGCAGGCGGCCGAGGTTGAGGTGCAGGCCGCGCTCCCATTCCACCTCGGCGCCGCTGGTGGTGCGGCTGAAGGTGAAACCGGGATTGGGCAGGCGGGTGACCTGGGCCAGCTCGGCCTGGGTCACGCCGAGGTCGGCCAGCGCGGCTTGCAGACCGCGGTGGTTCAGCAGCGCGATCTCCACCGCGCCGTCCAGCGTCAGCGGTGCGACGAGCAGGGCGCGGGTGCGTTGCTGCGCGTCGGCGGACGGGGCTTGCGTGTCGGGCCAGCGGGTCAGCGCGGCGCCGGTGTGCCGAACGGGTTCGATCGCGGCATCGGGCGAGGTGGTGGCGCAGCCGGCGAGCACGCTGGCAGCCAGCGCGCTCAGCGCCGCCAGTGAACGGGGCCGCCTCATTGCACGGCCTCCGGTGTCGGCGCAGGGTCCGGCGCCTGGACCTGCTTCAGGTATGCCTTCCAGCCGCCGACAGCGCGCACGCGCTCGTTGGTGGTGCGCCAGTCGGCGACTTCGGGGGTGCCCGGCGCGGTGCGCCCGACCAAGGTGGATCGGTGGACCAGCGGGCGCACGCGGGCGCCGGGGTCGGTCGGGTCGCCGGTTTGGGCGATGGCCGGCAGCGCCACCAGCGCGAGCGCGGCGGCAGGGAAGAAGCGGAACATGGGTGGACCTCGTCGGCCGAAGCAGATCGGAACGGCGCGCGGCCGGCAATGCCACGCGCCACGGATCGGATCAGGCCGAGCGGCGAGGAGGTCGGAAGAGTTCGGACGGCGGGCCGTCGCGCACGCCGGTGATCGGCGTCGCGGTGGGGGCCGCGTGGGGCAGGCTGGGCAGGTGCAGCGCGGTCACTGCTGGCAGGCCGAGGCTGGCGTGGCAGACCTCGCACAGCGAGCAGCCGGCGTGGGTGGCCTTGGTGCCGCTGAGGCGGTCACCGTGGCAAGGTGGCTGGGCGTCTGCGGCGTGGTGAGTGGGGGCGATTGGTGCCGCCGCCATCTGCGCCATCGCCCACCCGCGCAGCGGCAGCAGCGCGATCACCAGCCAGAGCAGCCAGTGCAGGGAGGGACGGGACGGGCGGAACATCGCCGCAGTATAGGGGGCCTGCTTGACTCATCTCCCCTGCGGCGAGCGCGAGGTCAGCGCTGCCGGCTCGCCCGGCGTGACCAGCGGCGCAGCAGTGGCGGTCGGGCAGTGCGTGAAGCGCAGAATCTCGCCGACACGGCGCCACTGCTTGAAGTGCGCCAGATACCGGTTCTGCGCCGCGTAGGCCTCGGACTCGGCCTGCACCACGCGCGGGCAATCGGCGAACAGCGCGTCGCCGTCGCGGCGGTGTTGCAGGTAGTGGACCAGCTCGTGGACGAGGTAGGACTGGTCCGTCTCGTCGCGCAGGTCCAGCGTGTTGCGGTAGAGGATCTCGGTGCGGTCGGTGTCGTAGACGGCGATCAGCGTGCGGCAGTGGCGCGGCTCGTCGGGGCAGACGCGGCGGGCCAGTTCGGCCTCGGACAGCGCGGTCAGGGTCGGCAGCGCGGCTGGCGGGTCCAGCCCGGTGAGCTTGCCGGCCCAGCGCAGGAGATCCTGCATCAGTTCGGGGTCGGGCGGCGGTGCGGCTTGGGATGCGGGCACCAGCAGAGCGATCAGCAGAGTGGTGACGATGAAGCCTGCAGGCTGGCGTGGATACCGCATGGTGCTCTCCCTCGGAGACCGACAGGAAAACACCCTCCACCCTGACCGTTGACGGGGCGTATATGCCGCGTCAGGTCAGTGATTAACGCCGCATCAACGCCGGTGTGGTGGAGTGGAATTTCCACGACGAACTCTCGGAGATGAACATGAACTACCGCACCCTTTGCGTCGTCGGCACCGCTGTCACGCTGCTGTTCGGACTCGGATTCGTGATCGCGCCGGCGGCGGTGCTGTCGCTCTATGGCATCGCGACAGTGGACGCACCGCTGGCGCTGCTGGCGCGCTACTTCGGATCGACGCTGGTCATCTATGCGGCCGCGATCTGGAGCTTCCGCGAGGTCACGGCGGTGCAGATCCAGCGTGGCGCCGCCCGTCTGCTGGCTGCCTCGCAGACCCTCGGGCTGCTGGTGAGTCTGCAAGGCGTGCTGTCCGGCACAGTCAATGCACTGGGCTGGTCGTCGGTGCTGATCTACGGGTTCTTTGTCGTGGCCTGGGCCAGGCTGGGCATGGCGCGGGACTGAGGCGTCGCAGTCCAGGGACGCAGCTCCTCCATGTGCTGGCGCAGGTACTCGATCACCACGCGCCGGTGTTCCGCACCACGGACGGGCGCAACGCCCTCGGCCGTTGTGCCGGTGGTGTCGTTGCACAGGTCGGGCATGTGGGTGGACACGGCCTTCAGGATGCCGCGCCACGCCTGCTTGACCGCATCTGCCGAGATGCCCAGCCGTGCGGCGATGGCGCGGTCGGTGTCGCCTTGCAGCGCGTAGATCGCCACCGTCTGTTGTGACGGTGGCAGGCCGAGCACGGGGGGCTGCGGGTGCAGCAGCCACAGCGACAGGGGGTTGATGGCCCCTGGGGGCCGGTGCGCACGGTCGAGCACATGCTGGTGCGGCTCGCTGTCGGGCGGCAGGCCGGGAGTGGCCTCGAAGGCCTGTGCGAGCTGGAAACCGCCTGCTGTCATGTACGCACCGGCCGGTCCCCCGTACACCTCGCCGATCAGGCGCCGCACGTTGTAGCCCGCATGACAGAAGTACCACGCCGCCGGCCCGAGGGGCATCAGCTGCTGGCTGTCCGGATGGTTCAGGTCGTGCTCGCGCTGCAGATACAGCGGCATGAGCAGGCTCAGTCCATCCCCGGCATTGGCGCGCGCGGTTTCGCGCTGGTCGAGGAAGGGGCGATGGCCGTCGAGTTCCATGCGGTACAGGCGGTCCAGCAGATAGGGCTGGGGCGAGCGCAGCAGTTCGTCGTAGACCTCGTCCCGCACGAAGTGGCTGGTGCCGATGGCTTCCATCCGCGGCTGGTGTGGTGTGCGCAAGTCCTCCCAGACTGCGAAGGATTTCGGGGCACGCCGGTCCTGGGCGAGCCAGTCGGACCACAGCCGCGGCAGTTGCTCGCGTACCCGGGGCGAGAGCCTGCAGCGGCCATTGCGGTCGAAAAGATCGAGACAGGCGGGCAGATCCGCTGCCTGTACCAAGCGATATCGCATGACGCGCTCCCTGTGCTCCATGTCGAAACAGTCCCCATTTTCGGGACTTTTGCTCAGCCTGCAAATGCGCAGAATCGGAGCAAAGCGTTCCACGGGAGGGGCCATGTTGACAGGACACGAACAACGCAGCGAATTGTTCACTGCCGCCACACCGGCGGTGCTGCAGATGCATCTGCTCGGCGTGCCGCTGCTCTGGTGGCGTGGTGCCGATCTGGCGCGGCATCTGCCCGACAAGCAGCAGGCCTTGCTGTATGTGGTGGCCGTCGAGGGGCACGCGATGTGCCGCACGGCGCTGGCGCAGATGCTGTGGGGCGCATGGCCCGAGGAGGCTGCACGGGCCAATCTGCGCGTGGCGCTGTCGCAATTGCGGCGGGCGCTGCCGGAGGTGCTGGAGATCGATGCGCGCCGCGTTGGTTTCGCGGGCGCAGGGGCGGCGGTTCTGTGTGATCTGGAGGTGCTCACCGATGCACTGCTGCCAGGGGCGCCGCTGGCTTGTCGGCTGGCGGGGGCACAGGCGTGGCGCGGCGAGTTGCTGGCGGAGTTTGTGTTGCCGGACTGCGACGGGTTCGAGCGCTGGTGCGCGGTGCAACGCCCGCGTGCGGCCGGCATGGCGCTGGCGCTGCAGCGCGAGTTGATGCACGCCAGCGAGGCCGCGGGTGAAGTCGATGCGGCCATCCGCCATGCACGGGCGCTGCTGCGCATCGACGGCGCCGACGAGTCCGCGCACATGGTGCTGATGCGGCTGCTGGCCGGTCTGGGCGAGCGCACGGCAGCGCTGCGCCAGTACGCCGAATGCACCGCCGCGCTGGCCGAGCAGTTCGGCGCGCGGCCGTCGGCGCGCTGCTATGCGCTGTATGTGCGTATCCATGCCGACACGCTGCCGACGCGGGCGCAGATGTTCGATCAGTTGGCCGGGCCAGCGCCTGCAGCGACCGCGCTGCGGGTGCATTGAGCGGGGCAGGGCGGTCCTAGAATCCGGAAATTGCCCTGAACCGCACTTTTCCGGAGTCCTGCATGTCCCAAGCCCCCGCCGATCTCTCCCACATCATCCCGCGTGACAAGGCCGAGATCCTCGCCCAGGCGCTGCCGTACATCCGCAAGTTCCACGGCAAGACCATGGTCATCAAGTACGGCGGCAACGC
>JBEANV010000527.1:0-9215 GCA_041165285.1 Pseudomonadota bacterium
TAGTCGTGGCCGATCTCGTCGAGGAAGAAGCTGCGGTACAGGCGCATCTGCGGCGAGATCCCCACCATCACCGCCAGCAGCACCGGCAGCGGCGCGTAGGTGGTGAGGTTGGTCCAGACGCTGCCGGTCCAGCCCTGCACCGGGAACCAGCCGAGCTGGAACGCGAACAGCCACTGCCCGACGATGACGTAGACGAGGAAGCTGATTGACAGCGCCACCGTCGTCACGACCATGATCGCCCGGTCGGTCAGCGAGCCGCGCACCGCCGCCACCGCCAGCGCGAACGGGATCGCCAGCACGGCGTCCAGCACCAGGATCGGCGTCATCACCGTCAGCGTCGCCGGCAAGCGCGAGGCGAACAGGCTGGCCACCGGTTCGTTGGTGGCCCAGCTCTTGCCCCAGTCGAAGCGCAGGATCTGCTGCACGAAGATCCAGAACTGCTCCCAGACCGGCTTGTTCAGGCCAAGCTGTTCGCGGATCTGGTCCACCTGCGCGGACGAGGCGTTCAGGCCGGCGAGGATCTCGGCCGGATCGCCCCCGAAGGACTTGAACAGGAAAAACACCAGCAGCACGACGCCGGCCAGCGTCGGCACCATCTGCCAGAGGCGGCGGATCAGGTAGGCACCCATCAGAGTCGGTCTCCATCGACGAACACGGCCAGCTCGCCGGGCCGCAGCGCCACCCAGCCCTCGTTGCAGGTGAGCGGCTCGGTGACCACGACGGCGACACGGTCCTGCGGCGTCGTCAGGTTGGCAAAATCCACGGTCAGTTCGGCGTCCTGCAACTGCGCCGCGGCGAAGGGGTGGCGGCGCAGCACGTAGTGCAGCCTGGTCGAGCAGTGTGCCCACAGCGCTTCGCCCTGGCTGAGCAGGAAGTTGAAGGTGCCGTGGCGGGCAATGTGCGGGGTCAGCTCGGCCAGCGTCTGCGTCAGGTCGGGGATGCTGGGCATGCGGGCGTGGTTCTTGGCCAGCTCCTGCAGCAGCCAGCAGAAGGCGCGTTCGCTGTCGGTGTCGCCCACCGGGTGGAAGTTCGCGTGCAGCTTGGGGTGGAAGTCCACCAGATTGCCGTTGTGCGCGAAGACCCAGTAGCGGCCCCAGAGTTCGCGCATGAAGGGGTGCGTGTTCTCCAGTGCGACGCGGCCCTGCGTGGCCTGGCGGATGTGGGTGACGATGTGGCGGCTGCGGATCGGGTAGCGGCGGAGCATCTCGGCCACCGGCGATTCGGCTGCACTCTGGTGGTCCACGAACAGGCGCACGCCCGGACCTTCAAAAAACGCGATGCCGAAGCCGTCCTTGTGCTGCACGGCGCGGTGGGCGAAACCGGTGAAGCTGAAGACCAGATCGGTCGGGGTGTTGGCGTTGAGTCCGAGGAGCTGACACATGGAGCGAGACACTACCACGCCGCCTGCCGGTGTCGGCACTGGCGCCGGTGGTCACGCCGGCAGTGTCAGCGTGTGCTGTTTCAGCAGGGCGGTGAACTCGCTGCGTGGCATCGGGCGTCCGAAGAGCCAGCCTTGCGCCAGCTCGCAGCCCTGTTCGCGCAGGAAGCGGGCCTGTTCCTCGGTCTCGACCCCCTCGGCGACCAGACCGAGCTGCAGGCTGTGGCCCATGGAGATGATGGCGCGCACGACACCGGCCTGGTCGGTGCGCGTGGTGATGTCGCGCATGAAGGACGTGTCGATCTTGAGCGTGCTGATGGGGTATTTGGTCAGGTAGCTCAGGGCCGAGTGGCCGGTGCCGAAGTCGTCGATCGCCAGCGTCAGGCCCATCGCCCGCAGGCCGTCCAGCGTGTCGCCGGCCTGGCCGCGTTCGTCGAGCAACAGCCGCTCGGTGATCTCCAGCTCGATCCACTCGGCGCGGCAGCCGGTACGCGCCAGGGCGGTGGTGACGGTGCCGATCAGGTCGTGGTTGAGGAACTGGCGCGGCGAGAGGTTGACCGCGATGCACAGCGGCGGCAGGCCTGGCGGCAGCGTCCTGTTCCAGTCGGCCGCCGCCGCGCACGAGGCGCGCAGCACCCAGGCCCCGATGGCCACGATCAGCCCGCTGTCCTCGGCGACAGGAATGAAGACCTCGGGCGAGACGTGGCCGCGCTCCGGGTGGTGCCAGCGCAGCAGGGCCTCGGCGCCGACGATGCGGCCGTCGACCAGATCGACCTTGGGCTGGAAGTGGACGCTGAACTGCTGCTCGGCCAGGCCGCGGCGCAGGTCGGCCTCCATCGTGACCCGGTCGCGGGTGCGCTGGCTCAGGTCTTCGGAGTGGAACTGGTGGCGCGAGCGTCCGCTGGCCTTGGCTGCGAACAGGGCGGTGTCGGCCTGCTGCATCAGGGTGTCGGGGTCGGTGCCGGTGTTGCCGCCGCAGTCGCGCACGGAGATGCCGACGCTGGCCGAGACGAAGATGTCGTGGTCGTCGATGCGGCAAGGTGCCGACAGGGCCTCGACCAGCCGGTGCGCGATGCGGTCGAGCTGCTCGTGGTCGACCGCGTCGTGGATCAGCACGGCGAACTCGTCACCGCCCAGCCGCGCCGCCGTGTCCTGGCTGCGCAGGCAGGTGCCCAGGCGCTGCGCCATCATGACCAGCAGCCGGTCCCCGGTGGCGTGGCCCAGCGTGTCGTTGACGTACTTGAAGTGGTCCAGATCCAGCATCAGCACGGCCTGGACCGGGCGCTCGTGGAGCCGCTGCGTGAAGCCGGCGCGGTTGACCAGCCCGGTCAGCACGTCCTCGAAGGCCAGGGTGTGCAGCTCGCGCTGGGTGGCCTTGAGTTCGGTGATGTCCTGGGTGGTGGTCAGCGTGTGTGCGGCCTGGCCCTGTGCGCCGTAGGCGAAGCGCTGCACCACCCGCAGGTCGCGCAGCCCGAACGGTCCGTGGATCGTGGTGTCGAAGCGCAGTTCCGATTCGTGGTGCGCCATCGCGGCATGCGAGAGCTGGACAACCCGGTTGCGGTCCGATGCGATGACACGGTCCCAGATGGTGCGGGCGTCGTGCACCGTGTCGGTGTCAAAGCCGAACTGGCGCTGTGCCTCGGCCGACAGCATCGTGGTCCTGGTGGCCTGGTCCCAGATCAGGTGGCCCATCTGGCCGACCTGCTCGGCGTCTTCGAGCCGCGCCACCAGCCGGTCGCGGTCACACCGGTCGGCGTACTGCGCCTCCATCGCCCGGCTGATCCGCGAGGGGCCCTTGATCATCACCAGGTAGACGTAATAGACCAGCGCCAGTCCCATGTAGGTCTGGGCCAGATCGCCGCGGGTCAGCAACACGCCGATCAGCGGCCCCATGGCGAGCGCACCGAAGGTGGTGAGCGTGCCCTGGATCGAACCGATCAGCGCTGCACTGCCGGCGCAGGCGCCCATCAGCGTCATCAGCAGGGCAGTGCGCGCGGTCGGGTCGTCGATGGCGAGGTAGAACAGGCCCAGCGCGCCCCAGCCCAGGCCGCTCAGGGTGGTCTGGGCGTGGGTCACCTGGCGCCAGCGCTGCATGCCCCAGCGCGTGCGACCATGTCCGTGCAAGTAGTACCACGCCACCAGGAGGCGCAAGGCCATGATGGTCTCCACACTCCCCAGCCACCACAACAGGACCGGACTGGGGGCCGACCACCACAGCACGACCGCGATCAGCGCCGACAGGGCCATGCCCGAGGCGACGGCCAGCGGCGAGTGCCGGTAGTGGGTCTGCAGCAGCATGGCTTCCCACAACACGGTCGCGGCCACGTCCGACCGTGGTGTGGTCGAAGCGGGCAGGGGATCGGGCAATAGATCGGGCAATAGATCGGGCAGACGGCGCATCGAGACAGGTGTCCGGGACAGTGGACAGCTGACGGAGCTATCGGCCGTCGCACCGCCCGACTGAAGTGCCCGCAGCCGTTCAGGACGTCAGCAGCCGGAACAGCCCGCGCACCGACAGCAGGTGTCCCGGATTCGAGGTCTCGTCGAGCACGCCGCTCATGCGCCGCAGCAGCGAGGCGCTGTGGCGCGCGCGCCAGACCACCAGATCGGCCAGCCAGGGGTGGCGGTTGACGCTGTTGGCCTTCTCGTAGAGCGCGAACTTGGGCCGCAGCGTGGCGAGCTGCGTGTCATAAAGCCGCCGCACCGCGGCTTCGTCCAGCCCGTCGCGTGCGCCCTTCAGGAGCGCATCGGCGGCCATCAGCCCGGTTTCCAGGGCCTTGCCGATGCCTTCGCCGGTGAAGTCGTAGGTCGCGCCCAGCGTTTCGCCGGTGGCGAGCAGACCGGGCCGGCCGCTCTCGGCGCCTTCCAGCGTGCAGCGCAGCGGGGCGCCCTTGAGATCGCCCTGGAGCGTGCCGCCGTCCATCAATGCCCGCGCCGGGGCGTAGACGCGGGTGAAGTCGTCGAACATCTGGCGCAGGTTGGCATCCGCCGCCTGCCCTTGGCGGAAGAAGGCGCCGACGCCGATGTTGTAGGTATCGTCGCCGCACGGGAAGATCCAGCCATAGCCCGGCCGCAGCGCCTTGTCCCAGACGACGTCCATCGTTGTCTGCCGCCCGGCCAGCGACGGGTTGCGCACATAGCCGCGCAGCGCGATGCCGCTGGGCGTGCGGCGCGTACACAGTCCCGTGGCGACCAGCGGCTGCACACCCGCGCCTGTCGCCAGCACCACCCAGCGCGCACGCACCTCGGGCCGCGCCTCGCCCTGGCGCAGGCGGGCACCGACGACGCGGCCGTCTTCCTCGATCACCGCGTCGAACTTCACCGGGGTCACCAGCTGCACGCCCTGGCGCTGCGCGTGGCGCACCAGCAGGAAGTCCAGCACCCGCCGCGGCAGCACGGCCAGCGTGCCAGGCACATCGACCTGCCCGCCGCGCGGCGCCACGCAGCGCACGTGGCTGACGTGTTCGGCGTATGCCATCACCTCGTCCAGGACACCCAGGCGCTGCAGCGCGGCGTGGGCATCCGGGATCAGGCCGTCGCCGCAGATCTTTTCGCGCGGGAAGTCGTGCTGGTCGATCAGGCACACCGACCAGCCGGCCGCCGCCAGCGTGACGGCGCACGCGCTGCCGGACGGGCCGGCGCCGATGACCAGCACATCGCAGGTGGAGGGCAGGGTGCCGACAGGGGCAGGCAGAGGGACAGGCAGCTTCATGGCGCGAATTCTAGGATCGGGCGGCACAATCCGCGCCATGCGTGGTCCGTGTTCCTTCTGGTTGTTCAGCTTCTTCGTGCTCATGGGTCTGGGCCTGTTCACGCCGTCAGGGGCGGCCTTGGCGGTGGAGCCAGCCCCTGCCGAGGTCGGCCCCACGCTGGGCCGACCGCGCATCGGCCTGGTGCTGTCGGGCGGCGGCGCGCGCGGGCTGGCGCATGTGGGCGTGCTCAAGGTGCTGGAGCGCGAACACATTCCCATAGACGCCATCGCCGGCACGTCAATGGGCGCCATCATCGGTGGCCTCTACGCCAGCGGCCTGAGCGCCGCCGAGCTGGAGCGCGAACTGCTGGCGCTGGACTGGACCACGCTGTTCGCCAACCGCCTGCCGCGCGAGACACTCAGCCAGCGCCGCAAGGAAGAGGATTTCGAGATCTCGCCCGCGCTGGAGGTCGGCCTCGGTCGCGCCAGCGGCGAGCTGATGCTGCCGATCGGTTCGGTGTCGAGCCGCGGGCTGGAGCTGCTGTTGCGCCGCTACACGCTGCCGGTGCGCCAGTTGCCGAGCTTCGACGCGCTGCCGATCCCCTTCCGTGCGGTGGCCACCGACATGGAATCCGGCGAGGCCGTGATCTTCCGGCAGGGCGACCTGGCGCAGGCGCTGCGGGCGAGCATGTCGGTGCCGGGTGTGTTCCCGCCCACCGAGGTCGATCACCGCATCCTCGGCGACGGCGGGCTGGTGAACAACCTGCCGGTGGACGTCGTGCGGGCGATGGGCGTGGACATGGTCATCGCCGTCAACATCGGCACGCCGCTGGCCGGGCGCGACAGCCTGGGCACCGTGCTCGGGCTGACCTCGCAGATGGTCAACATCCTCACCGAGCAGAACGTGCAGCGCTCGATCGCCACGCTCGATCCGGCGCGCGACGTGCTGATCGCGCCGCCGCTCGGCCGGCTCACATCCGGCGACTTCGACCGCGCCGTGGACTTGGTCGCTGCCGGCGAGCGGCACACGCTCGGGCTGATGCCGCAACTCGCCGCCCTTCGTCTGGGCGACGCCGACTGGCAGGCAACGCGCCGCGCGCAGGCGCGCCCCGAGGATCCGCCGCAGCCGATCGCCTCGGTGCGCTTCGAGGGCCAGGACATCACCGAGCCGGAGCGCCTGCGCGGCGTGCTGACCGCCCGGCCCGGTCAGCCCTTCTCGGTCGAACGCGCCGAGCGCGACAGCCGCACGCTCGCCGCCAGCGGCGACTACCTGCACGTCGACTACCGCGTCGAAGACCTGCCGGCCGGCACCGGGCTGGTCTACCGGGTCGAGGAGAAGCCCTGGGGGCCGCACTATTTCCGGCTCGGGCTGGACGTGCAGAGCGACTTCGCCGGCCGCGGCGAGTTCAACGTCAAGCTCAGCCACAACCGCCACTGGCTGGACGACAGTGGCAGCGAGTGGCGCAATCGGGCGCAGATCGGCTCGATCCCGCGCTGGTTCAGCGAGCTGTATGTGCCGCTCGGTGCGGGCAGCGGCCCGGCGAGCGACTGGTTTGTCGCGGGTTGGGGCGAGATCGAGCGCCGCCGCCTGACCACCTACCAGCCCCTGCAGCCGGACCAGAGCGCGCGTTCGCTCACGGTGCTGGGCCGGCAGGTGCGCGGACAGGTGCGGATGGGGCTGGACCTGGGCCAGCCGCTGGGCGATCTGGGTGAGTGGCGCATCGGCGTGGTGCGCGACGTGCTGAGTCTGGATCCGGAAATCACCGCCAGCTCCGCCGATGCCGCCAGCCTCGCGGCCGGCCGCAGCCGCGAATGGGCGTTGCGCAGCGGACTGGTGATCGACCAGCTGGACCACGCGAGTTTTCCGCGCCAGGGTTGGCGCCTGAAGCTGGGCGTGCAGGCCGGCCGGCGCTGGCTCGATGGCGCGGCCGATGGCGCCAGCAGCGCCGGCTTCCACCGTGTCGAGGCCGACGTGACGCAGGTCGCCAGCCGCGGCCGCCAGACGGTGGAGACCACGCTGCGCTTGCGCCATGCCCGCCAGCGCGAGGCCATCGGACAGGTCGGGCACTACACCCTGGGGGGCTTCCACAACCTCTCGGGCTACGAGACTGACCAGCTTGCCGGCAACGACGCGCTGCTCGGTCGCCTGACCTGGATGCTGCGGCTCAACCGCCAGCCGGTGCTGACCCGCGGCGTGTTCGCGGGCGCCACGCTGGAGGCGGGCAATGCGTGGATCTCGTCGCGCGCGGTTAGCCTGCGGGATCTGCGCTGGGGCGGCAGTGTCTTCCTTGGCGCCGACACAGGGCTGGGCCCGATGTACCTCGGGCTGACCTGGGCGCCGCGGGGACGGGCGGGGGTGTATCTGATGCTCGGCCGGCCCTGATCAGCGCAGGGAACTGCGCCGCACCACCAGTTCGACCGCGAGCGTGCGCGGCGGCACGGTGTCGCCGGCAACGATGTCCAGCAGCGCATTGACGATCTCTACCCCGGCAATCGCCACCGGCTGGCGCACGGTGGTCAGCGGCGGGTAGGCGTGGCTGGCCCACTCGATGTCGTCGTAGCCGACCACGGCCACATCGCGCGGCACGTCCTTGCCATGTGCGCGCAGCACCTGCACCACCGCCATCGCCAGCACGTCCGAGCAGGCGAAGACCGCATCGAAGGCCGTGCCGGACTCGATCAGCCGCGACAGGTCGGCGCGCGCCTGGCTGGCATCGAAGGGCGTGTGCAGTTCCAGCGCCGGCACGGCGGCCAGCCCGGCTTCCGCCAGCGCCTGCCGATGGCCGCGCAGGCGCTGGGCCACCTCCGGCAGCTCCGGATCTCCCATGAAGACGATGCGCTGGCAGCCGCGCTCCAGCAGGTGCTGCGTGGCCAGCGAGCCGCCGGTGGCGTTGTCGCCGCCGACCGAGCAGTAACGCTGCACGGGAATCTGCGCGCCCCACACCACCAGCGGCACACCGCGCTCGGCCATCTGGTTGATCTGCTCGTGGCTGTGCCACTGGCCGATCAGGATCACGCCCATCGCGGTGCCGGTGTCCCACGCCTGCGAGGCGAGTTCCAGCCGGTCGGCGTCCACCCGCGACACCAGCATGTCGAAGCCACGGTCGGTCAGCGCGTCGGCCAGGCTGCCGAGCATGGCCAGGAAAAACGGGTCCGAGACATGCTGGCGCGCGCGCCGGTCGTACGGAATCACCACCGACACCGTCCTGTTGTGGCGCAGCCGCAGGTTCTTGGCGCCGACGTTGATGGTGTAGTTCAGCGAGCGCGCCAGCTCGGAGATGCGCTGGCGCGTCGCGGCGCTGACCTCCGGGCTGCCGTTGAGCGCCCGCGAGACGGTCGCCACCGACACCCCGGCGATCCGGGCGATGTCGGCCATCTGCAGGCGCTGGCGCTCGGGGCGCTCGGCGGCGGCTGGGTCAGGCGGCAGGGTCATGGTCCGGGGTGTCGGTGGCAGGGGCCGGGGCTGGAAGGTCCGATTCGGGCGGGACCATCCAGCCGTGCAGGATCTCCGCCACCTCGCCCACGCCCTGGCGCTTGAGCGCCGAGAACAGCTTGATACGGATGTCGGATTCGTCGCTGGACAGCGCGGCCAGCACGGCTTGTGCCTTGCGCAGCGAGTCGGTGGCTTCCTTGCGGTTGAGCTTGTCGGCCTTGGTCAGCAGCACCAGCAGCCGCACTTCGCCGTTGGCCAGCCGTGGCGCGACGAACTCCAGCAACTGCCGGTCCAGGTCCGTGAAACCGTGGCGTGAATCGATCATCTGCACCACGCACGACAGGTTGCGCCGCACGCGCAGGTAGTCGGCCATCACCTCTTGCCAACGCGCCTTGGCCGCCTTGGCCACCGCCGCGTAGCCGTAGCCGGGCAGGTCAGCCCAATACGTCTGCGGGGCGTCCTTGGGGCCGACCTCGAACAGGTTGATGTGCTGCGTGCGGCCAGGGGTCTTGGACGCATAGGCCAGTTGCCGCTGCTGCGCCAGCGTGTTGATGGCGGTGGACTTGCCCGCGTTGGACCGGCCGACGAAGGCGATCTCGGGCAATTCGTGCGCCGGGAGCTGGTCCAGACGGCTCGCTGTGGTCAGAAAGCGGGCCGTGTGGGTCCATGCGAGAGCGGTTCGCGTGGCATCGGCGCCACCGACGAGAGGTGCA
>JBEANV010000528.1:0-4358 GCA_041165285.1 Pseudomonadota bacterium
ACCCCGTCGTAGCCGGCGCTCTGTGCGAGGGCGGCGGCGCGGGCGTAGTCCTCGATGGTCTGCTCGATCTCGTCGCCGGTCAGCGCACGCGGGCGGAACGGGCTGATCGGTGCCTTCAGCGCGCTGGGCGCGACCAGCTCGGGGTGGTAGGCGTAGCGGCCGAAGTGCAGGATCTGCATGGCGATCTTGCCGCCCGCGTCGTGGACCGCTTGTGTCACGACCTTGTGCTTGTCGGCCTCGGCCTGCGTTGTCATGCAGGCGCCGCCGGGCATCGGGCGGCCGGCGTCGTTCGGCGCAATGCCGCCAGTGACGATCAGGCCGACGCCACCACGGGCGCGCTCGGCGTAGAACGCGGCCATGCGGGCAAAGCCGTCTTTCGCTTCCTCCAGCCCGACGTGCATGGAACCCATGAGCACGCGGTTCTTCAGCGTGGTGAAACCGAGGTCGAGCGGGGCGAGCAGGTGGGGGTAGGCGGTCATGGTGTGTCCTTGCTATGCAACCAGTTGCATGGATGGCGCAGTGTAGGCAGGCGTCGGCCACTATGCAACGGGTTGCATGGTTTTCCCGAGGCCCGTAGACTGTGTCGCATGTCCCTGTCCCACGCCGTGCTCACCTCGCTGATCGAGAAGGCCTCGTCCGGCTACGACCTGGCCCGACGCTTCGACAAGTCCATCGGCTACTTCTGGCACGCCACGCACCAGCAGATCTACCGCGAACTTGCGCGCATGGAGGCAGCGGGCTGGATCACCTCGCAGCTCGCGCCCGACGCGGGCAAGACGCGCAAGCGGCTGTACGAGGTGCTGCCGGCTGGCCGACAGGAGCTGGCGCGCTGGGCTGGCGAGCCGACGCCGCCGCCCGATCTGCGCGACGACCTCTCGGTCAAGCTGCGGGCGGATGCTGCACTGGGTGAGGTCGACCTGCGCGACGAACTGCGGCAGCGCGTCGCCAGCCATGCCGAACGGCTCGACCTCTACCGCGCCCTGGCGCAGCGCGACTTTCCGCCCGGCCGGCCGCTGAGTCGGGCTGCGGCGATCCAGCACATGATCCTGCAGAAGGGCCTGCGCTACGAGGAAGGCAATCTGCGCTGGTGCGCCGAAATGCTGGCGCTGCTGGACGCTCAGGCGGGTGACGCGGATGCCTGAGCGGTGGCGAGCAGCCGCCTGAGTTGGGCTTTCGGGCAGGCCTGTACCCGCATCAGCCAATCGTGATCGGCTCGCCCGGTGCCTGACGGTCCGCGCAGGTCGTGCTGGATGCGGGCCAGCAGTGCCGCGGCCATCTCGGCGTCCGCCAGCGCCCGGTGCGCCTGGCCAGTGCGCGGCAGGCGATGGAAGTCGATCAGCGTGCCGAGCTTGTGGTTGGGGGCGTGCGGATACAGGCGCCGCGACAACATCACCGTGCAGGCGAACGGGTGGGGCGCGACCAGTCCCGCCAGGGCCAGCTCGGCCTGCCAGAACTTGCGGTCGAACGCGGCGTTGTGGGCCACCATCGGTGCACCGCCGACGAAGCGTGCCGCCTCCGCCATGACCCGCACGGCGGTCGGTGCGCTGCGCACCATGTCATTGGTGATGCCCGTGAGCTGGCTGATGAAGGGCGGGATGTACGCACCGGTGAACATCAGGCTCTGGTAGCGATCGACTACCCGGCCGGCCTCCAGCAGCACGATGGCCACCTCGGTGGCGCGGTCGCCCATGGCGGGCGAGATGCCGGTGGTTTCGAAGTCGATGACGGCGATGCGGGACATGGCGGGGGCGGCGCGGCAGCGTGGCGTTGGCAGGGGTGCGGATGATGGCAGGTCTGCCTTGGCAACGACCGGCAACGGCGAGCCCTGCGCGGAAGTGGTGGCTGCTTCTGGCGTTTTCTCAGCGAAGACCGCCGAGATCGGCAGTTTCGCGTCAAGGCCAGGGTCCGATGTGCCGAAGGACGGTTCGGATGTGTCGCTCTGCGCCGTGGGCGGCCCTTGCGTTGCCGTCTTCCAGGGATCTGTCGTGAACCACCCCAATGCCACCGTCCTTGCGCCGCTTTGGTGCCTTGTGCAGGCACTCCTGCGCACGTTGCGCGCTGTGACCATTTTCTTGATTGCCGGCGCTCCGGCGGCCTGGGCGCTGGCGCCGCCCAGCGATGCGGAGCGCGCGCAGTTGCAGGCCAGCGGCGAGCTGGCCGCGCAGGCCCAGGCGGCCCGGGCGCTGGGCAATCACCTGCTGGATCCGGCCTCGGTTGCCGCGCTCGCCTACCGCATGGGCCGCTCGGACGGCTCTGTCTCGATCGATACCCCGCCGCCGGCCTGGCGCGGCGGGCTGCCAACGACGGGCAGTCCGAAGGTGCTGGTGCTGCTGGTTGACTTCGCCGACCAGCCCCACGTGGTGGCCAACACACCCGAGCTGATCGCCGAGCGCATGTTCGGCGTCGGCGGGCCGTCAGTGTCCGGCTATCCCTACGAGAGCCTGCGTGCGTTCTACTTGCGTTCGTCCTATGGACAGCTGGATCTTCGGGGCCATGTGACGCCTTGGTACCGGGCGCGTTACAGCCGGTCCTACTACCAGGGCCTGAGCGGTGGGGCGGGTGTCGCCGCGGTGATCGACGAGGCGCTGGGCGCGCTGCAGGCCAGCGGCCATCCGCTGGCCCAGTACGACAACGATGGTGACGGCACCATCGACACCCTGTTCGTCAAGTGGGCCGGACCGGCCGGTGCCTGGGCCTCGTTCTGGTGGGCGAAACAGACCGGCTATGGCGGCACGCGCACCTACGATGGCAAACGCCTGCGCAAGGTGGTCTGGTCCTGGGCCGGCGGACGCTACAACGCGGATCCGCTCTACGAGCCGCGGGTCGATATCCACGAGACCGGCCATGCACTCGGGCTGCCGGACTACTACGACTACGACGCTGCGGTCGGCCCCAAGGGCGGCACGGGTGGCTACGACATGATGGACAGCAACCTCGGCGACCACAACGCGTTCTCGAAGTTCGTGCTGGGTTGGCTGACCCCGCGCATCGTGGCGTCCGACAGCGTCAACGTGACCTTGAGTCCCGCGGGAAGCAGCCCCGACGCGGTCCTGTTCATGCCTGGCCTTTCCGGTGCCTATCCCTTTGGCGAGTATTTCCTTGCCGAGTACCGGCACCGAACGGCCGGCAACGACGCGGGCTTTCCTGCCGATGGAATTTCGCTGTGGCATGTCGACGCGCGCCTGGACGCCGCAGGCAGCAATTACCAGTACAACAACTCCTACACCGCGCACAAGCTGCTGGCGCTGGTCGAGGCCGACGGCCTGAACCAGATCGCGCAGGGCCGGGGCGCCGATACAGGCGATCTGTACACGGCCTCGCACCTGTTCGGCCCGGACACGGTGCCGAACTCGCGGCGCTATGACGGCAGCACCACGGGCGCTTCGATGAATGGCATCGGTCCCGCGGGTACAACGATTGCTGCGACTTTTTCGGTCTCGGCACCGGTCGTGGTCCGGGTGGTTCGCCAGGGCAATGGCAGTGGGGTGGTGACCGGCGCGTCCACCGATCTCCAGTGCGGCAGCCTCTGTACGGCCAGTGTGAGCGCCGGCACCAAGGTGATGTTGTCCGCCAAGCCTGCCGCTGGCTCGGTCTTCACGGGCTGGAGCGGCGCCTGCAGCGGTACGCGGACGGTCTGCGTGATCAGTCCGCTTGCAGCGGCCACCGTGACGGCCACGTTCGATCTGCCGAGCTACGTGCTGGCGGTGGCCCGAACCGGCCGCGGCATCGGCACCGTGCGTGCAGGGACCGGACTCGACTGCGGCAAAACCTGCGCTGCGCGCTATACGGTCGGCACCCTGGTCACGCTGACGGCCTCGGCTTCCGCGTCGTCGGAGTTCGCTGGCTGGTCCGGGCATTGCAGCGGCACGGCGCCCACCTGCACCGTGCCGATGGAGGCGGCCCGCGGGGTGCGGGCCGAGTTCCGGCTCAAGGTTCACGCGGTGACAGTGCGCCAGGCGGGCAGTGCCGGCCGCATTGTCGGGTTGCCGTACGGGGTCTCCTGCTTGAGTGGTTGCAGTTTCGTGCGCGAAGCGGGCAGCACGCTCCAGCTGTCGCCTGTTCTGGCACGCGGCCAGCGCTTTGTTGGCTGGGGTGGCGCGTGTGCCGGCGTCGGTGCCTGCCGCCTGGCGATCGATGGTGCCAAGTCGGTCACCGCGACTTTCGCCGGTCCGTGATCGGTCGCGGAGTGGCCGTCAGCGCTGTGGCATCATCCGGCGCCCCCAATCGAATCCGCTGCACATGGACCTGAAACTGCCCATCGCCATCATCGACGAACTGTCTGACACCATCATCAAGTCCACCGGACTGCTGGACATGGCCAGTGGCGAGATTGGCAACGTTCGCTACGAGGACCATGA
>JBEANV010000529.1:0-4849 GCA_041165285.1 Pseudomonadota bacterium
GGTCATCAGCGGTGGCTCGCCCGCACCGCACCCGATCCAGGGCATCGGCGCCGGCTTCATTCCGAAGAACCTGCACACCGCGCTGCTCGACGGCGTGGTCCTGGTCGATGCCGAGGCTGCCCGCGAGATGGCCCGGCGCAGTGCCCGCGAGGAAGGCCTGCTGATCGGTATCTCAAGTGGCGCAACGCTGGCCGCCATCGCACAGAAGCTGCCGGAGCTGCCGGCCGGCGCCCGGGTGCTCGGCTTCAACTACGACACCGGCGAGCGTTATCTGTCGATCGAAGGCTTCCTGCCCACCGAAGGCTGATCGAACAGCCGCCGCCCCGTGAGCCGCTCGTGCTCGCGGATGGCGAAGCGGTCGGTCATGCCGGCGATGTAGTCAGACACCGCCCGGTGCGGCAAGGGGGACGCGGCATAGTCGGCCGGCATCTCCTGCGGCCGGTCGATGTAGAGGGCAAACAGCTCGCGCACGACATGCTGCGCCCGATCGGTGGTGTCCATCACCTGCGGATGGCGGTAGAGCTGCTGCAGCAGGAAGCGCTTGAGCGCCGTGCTCGCCTCGCGCATCGCAGGGCTGAACGCCACCAGCGGCGGCAGCTGGCGCACGGCATCGGCGCTGTCCGGCGCATGCCTGGCCAGCGCAGCCCGCGTCGTGTCGATCACGTCATAGACCTGCGCCGACAGCATGCGCCGCAAGGTTTCGGACAGGAGCCGGCGCTTCTTCATCTGCGCCAGCTCGGGGTACTCGGCCAGCGCCTCGTCGCGGAATCGCGCCACCAGCGGCAGCGCACACACCTGCTCGAAATCGATCAGCCCGGAGCGCACGCCGTCGTCGACATCGTGCGCGTTGTAGGCGATCTCGTCGGCAAGGTTGGCGAGTTGCGCTTCCAGTGACGGCTGTGTGCCGTCCAGGAAGCGCCGCCCCACCCCACCGGGTTCGTGCGCGTCGATCCAGCGCGCCACCCGCTTCGCGCAATGCTTGAGCACGCCCTCGCGGGTTTCGAAGGTCAGGTTCAGTCCGTCGAAGGCCGGGTAGCGCTCTTCGAGCACGTCGATCACCCGCAGGCTCTGCAGGTTGTGCTCGAAGCCGCCGTGCTGGCGCATGCAGGCGTGTAGCGCGTCCTGCCCAGCGTGGCCGAAAGGGGTGTGGCCGAGGTCGTGCGCCAGCGCGATGGCCTCGACCAGATCTTCATGCAGCCGCAGCGAACGGGCGATGGAGCGGCCGAGCTGCGCCACCTCCAGCGTGTGGGTCAGCCGGGTGCGGAACAGGTCGCCTTCATGGTTGAGGAAGACCTGTGTCTTGTAGACGAGGCGGCGGAACGCGGTGCTGTGGACGATGCGGTCGCGGTCGCGCTGGTAGTCGTTGCGGGTGGGCGCCGGGGCTTCGGCGTGGCGGCGGCCGCGGCCCTGCGCCGGGTCACTGGCGAAGGGCGCGAGGTCGAGGCGCATCGTGCAGTACGCAGCGGCGCTCAGGCCGGCTGGCAATGCGCGGCCAGCACGTCGCGCACCAGCGCTTCGGGCGCCCCCTGCATGCGGGCACTGCCGAGCCGGTCGATGACGACGAAGCGGATCTCGCCCGCCTCGGTCTTCTTGTCGACCTGCATCAGCTCCAGGTAGCGGTCCGCGCCGAGCGCCGGGCCGACCACGGGCAGGCCGGCGCGCTCGCAGACCGTCTTCACGCGGGTGACGAACTCGGCCGGCACCAGCCCGAGCCGCGCCGACAGGTCCGCCGCCATCACCATGCCGCAGCCGACCGCCTCGCCGTGCAGCCACGCGCCATAACCCAGTCCGGACTCGATCGCGTGGCCGAAGGTGTGGCCGAAGTTCAGGATCGCCCGCAGGCCGCTCTCGCGCTCGTCGCTGCCGACCACGGCGGCCTTGATCTCGCACGAGCGCTGCACGGCGTAGGCCAGCGCCACCTTGTCGCGCGCCATCAGCGCGGGCAGATTCGCCTCGATCCAGTCGAGGAAGTCGGCATCGGCGATCGGGCCGTACTTGATGACCTCGGCCAGCCCGGCGGACAGCTCGCGCGGCGGCAGCGTGTCGAGCGTATCCAGATCGCAGATCACCCGCACTGGCTGGTAGAACGCGCCGATCATGTTCTTGCCGAGCGGGTGGTTGATGGCCGTCTTGCCACCGACCGAGGAATCGACCTGGGACAGCAGCGTCGTCGGCACCTGCACGAAGGGCACGCCGCGCATGTAGCAGGACGCGGCGAAGCCCGTCATGTCGCCGATGACGCCACCGCCGAGCGCGAACAGCACCGTCTTGCGGTCACACGCAGCGCCGAGCAGGCCGTCATAGACCAGATTCAGCGTCGCCGAGTCCTTGAACGCCTCACCGTCGGGCAACTCGATCAGCAGCACACGCGGATAGTGCTTGGCCAGTGCCACCCGCAGGCGGGTGGCGTAGAGCGGGCCGACGGTCGTGTTGGTGACGATCACCGCGGTGGACGCCTTGGGCAGGTCGGTCCAGCTTTCGTCGGCGTCGAGCAGGCCCGTGCCGATGCGGATGTCGTAGCTGCGGTCGCCAAGGGCCACCGGAACGGTCTGGGTCGTGGCGGGCATCGTGGTCGTCGTCATCGTCATCGTCATCGTCATCGTGGGCTGCTTCGTTGGGCCGCGCCGGGCGTGGCGGCCCTGGGCGGACGGAACGCGGACACCACGCCCGCGAGTTCGAGCTGCATCAGGATCATGTTGACCAGCGTCGGCACAGACGGGCGGCCAGTCTCGATGATGAACTGCGCCGTCTCGCGGTAGAGCGGATCGCGGGTCTGGTAGAGGTCGCGCAATTTGCGCAGCGGATCGGCCACCTGCAGCAGCGGGCGCTGGGTGTCGTGGCGCAGGCGGCGGAACAGCTCTTGGGCGAGGCGCGCAGGTAGACCACGGTCGTCAGATCGCGCAGCACCTGGCGGTTGGCTTCCCGCAGTACGGCGCCGCCGCCGGTGGCCAGCACCAATCCCCCGCGGTGCGCCAGATCGGCCAGCACCTCTTGTTCGATGTCGCGGAAAGCTGCTTCGCCCTCGCGCTCGAAGAAGGCACGAATCGACATGCCAAGGCGGCGTTCGATCTCGATGTCCGCGTCGAAGAAGGGCATGCCTAGCACGTTGGCCAGGTGGCGTCCGGCCGTGGACTTGCCCGCGCCGGGCATGGCGACAAGGCTGATGGTGGGTGTCGCGGGTCGCTGAGCACCGGCCCCGTCGTCCGGGGAAATAGAAAGGGGAAGGGCCACGCTCTTGGGGAGAAGTCGGTGATCGATCGCCCGCGCCGGGGCTGCTGGCGCGGGACGGTCGATCAGTCTACCCTGCGTGCGCCGCCTGGCGCTTACTCCATGCGGCCGATGTCGAACTTGTAGGACTGGCCGTTGGGCATCTTGACCGTGAGGTCGATCGGGCCGCCGGCTTCCAGCGGCTTGGTGCAGTCGTCCAGATCGGCGACGACCGAGTGGGTGGTCGGACCGGTCCAGATGCCGGTGACCGGCGAGCGGTCCACGGCGACCGAACCGCCCTTGGCCTTGGTGGCGAGCGTCAGCGTGGCATTGGCGGGCACCGGATTGCCGCCCAGGGCATCGGCCGCCGTATTGGCATCGCGCATGCAGAAGCGTGTGGACAGGCGGCAGGCGCTCGTGGTCGTCAGCGACAGCACCTGGTACGGCAGCGCGGTGTTGCTGCACGAACCGTCGCTGTTGACCGAGAACAGGCGCGGCTCGCGCGAGCTGTCGGACAGCGTGAAAACGCGGCTGGTGCGGACGTAGGTGTTGCTGCTCCAGGCACCGTTCGCCGCCTCGCCGATCAGGTACTCGCCCGCAGCAGCCATCAGGCCGTTTTCGTCCTTGTCGACAAAGATCGGGCCCAGATCAGTGAAGGCCTCGCCAGTGGTGTACTTGTTGTCGCCATCGGCATCGTCGAAGGATTCTTCGCCCTGTGCATAGGCCACGACGGTGACACGCCCGTCGGCAGGACGGTAGTTGCTGGTGACGAACTTGACGGCACAGATGCCGTTGACCGTCTTGCAGCGAGCCGGAATGATGCTGGCGCCTTCGGCGACGAAGCTGATCGAGGTGTCATCCGGCACCGGATTGGCGAAGCGGTCGGTGAGTTGCACCCGGATCTCGCTCTCGGTGCCATCGCGCGCCCAGCCGTCGGGGTTGTAGGCCAGCGCAGAAAAGCTGAAGGCACGCTGCGTCGGGAGGCCTGCGTTGATGGCCAGGACGTTGGACACCGTCGACAGCCTGGCACCGCTGTCGAGCGTCACATCGGCACGCACCCGCACCGGAGACGGAATGGTCTTGGCCGTGACCGAAACCTGTGCCAGACCCTGGTCGTTGGTCTTGTAGGTCGTCGGCGACAGGATCGCCACATTGGGTATGTGGAGCGTGAAAGCCACCTCGCGACCCGCCACCGGGTTGTTGTTCTGGTCCTTCAGGCGGAAGGACACCACCGACGACACCTCGCAGCCGCTGCCGGCCAGGCAGATCTTCTCGGGGCTGGCGGACACGAACTCAAGCGCCTGCGCGATCGGGGCGGCCACCGCGAGATCGACCTGTTTTTGCTGGCTGGTGCCCGTGATGGTGGCGCTGATGCGGTCCGTGCTGGCGCAGGCCTTGTCCTGGTAGGTGGTAGACGCCGTCGTGCCCGTCACGGTGACCGAGGTGGGCGACAGCACCGCTTTGCCTGCAGTGGCGCAGGTGGAGGAGAAGTTCACCGTCACCGGCGAGGCTGAGGACGCACCGGTCACATCGACCGTGATCACCGAAGCGCCATACGCCCCGACGCTGGCAGGACTGGCGGCGACCGATGCGAGCGCCACGTTCACGGCCGAGACGGTGAAGGTCGTGCGGGTGGTCAGCG
>JBEANV010000530.1:0-2972 GCA_041165285.1 Pseudomonadota bacterium
GTGCGAGAGTGGCGTGAGGTCATGAAGCAGCTCGCCATCGCCTATGGCGATCGGTTTTCCCCAGTGGCTGCCTGATCGGGTGGCCTTTTCAGCCTCAAACACAGAATTTCGGACACCCTCCGAAGCGTTCGCTGTTGAGTACCGCCAGCATGCCGCCCCCCCAAAAACGTCCCCACGATGAAGGATGCCCCGCGCCCTCGTCAAGCCTACGATCCCCGATGAACCGACCCACGACAACGTGAACCCCCGGATCACCCCTCACCGCCGGAGCCTCACCATGACCGCATCCCGCACCACCCTGGGCCTCCCCCTCAGCCCGGGCAACCAGCAACTCCTCGCCCTCAACGACCTGCGCCGCGCCACCGTGCGCCGCGACATCGAACTGTTCTACCCTTGGTGGCGCCGCTGCACGGTCAACGTGCTGCTGGTCACCGATGGCAACCTGAACTTCGGCGAAACCGATTTCGGGCTGTCCACGCTGATCCGCACATTGCTCGACGAGGCACCGCTGCGGGTGCGGTTTCGCCTCACGCTGGCGCACCTGCGCTCGTCGGTCACGTCGGGCGACATGCTCGGCGGTGAAACGCGCATCGCCGCCCGGCTGACCGATTTCCGCTTCGACGAGCCGACCCACTTCAAGAGCGACCAGTTCGACGAGGTCTGGATGTTCGGCATCGAGACCAGCTTCAACCAGACGGCCTACGCCACCCGCCGCGCCAACCCGGCCCGCTACCCCGCCGGCAGCCTCGGCACCGACGAACTCAAGGCCCTGAGCGCCCACATGAACCGCGGCGGCGGGGTCTTCGCGACCGGCGACCACGGCAGCCTCGGCCGGGCAATGTGCGGCAGCGTCACGCGGGTGCGCAGCATGCGCTGGTGGGAAAGTCACCCCTCCACCGACCCGGCCACCGACGAAGTGAGCATGACCGGCCCGCGCCGCAACGACACCAACCGCCGCGGCCACGACGCCGGCTGGCAGTTCAGCGACCAGAGCGACGACGTGCCGCAGGTGATCGACCTGAAGCTCTACAGCACGCCGATCAACATCCTGAGCAACGCCCGCTACCCGCACCCGCTGCTGTGCGGACGCACCGGCCGCATCGACGTGCTGCCCGACCACCCGCATGAAGGCGAATGCCGGCAGCCCGACAGCCTGACCGGTGTCTACGCACCCGACAGCACGCCCGAATACCCCTTCGCCACCGGCAGCACCACCGTGCGCGTCGAGCCCGAGGTCATCGCCTGGGCCAACGTGCCGTCGGGCAACAGCGGCAGCTTCGGGGCCACCTTCAAGCAGGCCACGGTCGCCCACAGCTTCCCCGTCATCAGCGCCTACGACGGCCACCGCGCCGGGGTCGGCCGGGTGGTCTGCGACGCGACCTGGCACCACTTCATCAACGTCAACCTGATCGGCGTGGTCGAGGGGGGCCTTTTTGACGAGTTCGACACCCATGTCGGCGAGCACGGCTCCAAGCACGACGGTTTCCTCAGCTCGGTGGCGGGCGGCGTGGTGCTCGACCGCATCCGCAACTACTTCACCAACATCGGCGTCTGGACCGCGCCGCCGGCCCGCCATACCTGCTTCCACCGCGGGTACTGGTGGGATCTGGTGTTCAACGACCGGATCATGGAAGCGGCCCTGACCGACCCGCAGATCCCGCTGGAGCGCATCCCGGTGGAAACGCTCTGGAGCATCGGCGTCCATGCCCGTGACGTGTTCGCCCGCCGTGCCAGCCAGTGCCAGAGCCGGCAGTGGCTGATCGACTGGCTGATTCCGGTGATGCCGGAGTTCCGCCCCTGGATCGACCCCTGGGATCCGGCGTTCGACCCGGTGAAGACCCCGCGCACGCTGCCGATGATCGATCCGATGCCGCTGGCCGACGTGGCGCTCGGGGCCGCTCTGGTCGCACTGCGCCAGGCCATGCCCTACCCGCCCGAGAAGCTCACCGAGCAGCACGACAAGCAAGCCGGCGAGATCATCGGCAAGGCAGCGCGGATCGGACTGAAGGTGGCGCTGGCCGACTACAGCGCGCAGGCCAAGGCGTTTGCGAAGACGCTGAAAGTGGCCTGAACGCCCGGGTGGTGCAGCTTGCATGCACCACCTGATCGGTTCAGCATGAACCTGCAACGCCAGGAGCACGCCATGACCCCGCTCGACACCACCCAGGCCATCTACACCGCCTTCGGCCAAGGCGACATCCCCGCCATCCTCGCCCACGTCGCCGAGGACGTGGAATGGGAATACGGCCCCCGCACGACCGACACGCCGTGGATCCAGGGCGGTCGCGGACACGCGGCGGCCGTGGCTTTTTTCCAGGCACTCGGCCAGATCGAGATCACCCACTTCGTGCCCAAGACCTTCCTGGCTGGCGACGGTCTGGTCGTGGTCATCGTCGACATCGACTTCACCGTGAAAGCCACCGGCCGCCACGTGCATGAGATCGACGAGGCCCACCTGTGGACCTTCGACGCGGCCGGCCAGGTCTCGAAGTTCCGGCACCGCGTGGACAGCTACGCGCAGCACCAGGCGTTCCACGGCCTGGACTGCTGACCGGGCACCGTGCCCTTGGGCACGCCACAGGTGGACAGCGGCATGAAAAACCTCCTTTGAAAAAGTCAGGCACGCATACTGCATGAATGGCCCTTTCTCCACCTTCAGGTAGCCCCATGATCCGCATCGAACTGCAAGTCGAACTGAACTACGACATCGATGCCAACGGCGCCGACTTCGTCTTCAACATCCACGCCGCGCAGACCGCCTGCCAGCAGGTCAGCGCCGAAAACCTCGTGCTCAGCCAGCCGGTCGTGCCGCACATCCACACCGACGCCGCCACCGGCACCCGCTACATGCGCGTGCGCGCCCTGCCCGGCCCGCTGAAGCTGACCTACGCCGCGACACTCGACATCACCCACCACTTCGCCGAGCCGGCCCACCTGCCCGAGGTGCCGGTCTACCGCCTGCCGCCGGAGGT
>JBEANV010000531.1:0-4314 GCA_041165285.1 Pseudomonadota bacterium
CAGGCCGCGACGCAGCTGCACGAGGCCACGCTGTCCTTTGTGCCCAAGGTGCTGGCCGGTGTGGCGGTGATGATGATTGCCGGTCCCTGGATGCTGACGACCCTGGTGGAGTATCTGCAGCGCGTGCTCCAGGCCATTCCGGGCGCGGTGGGCTGACCCCTCGCGTTGTCCATGGCGCCGCACCCATGATCGGCTTCAACGAAGCGCAGATCCTGCAATGGGTACTGCCGCTGCTGTGGCCGCTGCTGCGGGTGCTGGGGCTGTTCACGGCGGCACCGGTGCTGTCGATGCGCTCGATTCCGGTGCGGGTGCGGGTCGGATTGGCCGGACTCGTGGCGCTGTGTGCGCAGCCGAGCCTGCCGCCGATGCCGATGGTGGCGCTCGACAGCCCCGTCGCGCTGGCGATGGTTGCCCAGCAGGTGGTGATCGGCCTGACGATCGGGTTCGCGGCGCGGGTGGTGTTCACGTCGATCGAGTTCGCTGGCGAAATCATCGGCCTGCAGATGGGCCTGAACTTCGCCAGCTTCTTCGACGCGACCAGCGGCTCGCAGGTCACGGCCACAGCCCGCTTCTTCAACACGATGGCCGCCTGGCTGTTCGTGGTCATCAACGGCCATTTGCTCCTGACCGTGGTGGTGGTGGAGAGTTTTCAGCGCTTCCCGGTGTCCGACCACCCGCTGGACTTGCTGTTGCAGATCCAGCCGCAGGTCTGGGGCACGGAGCTGTTCCGCTACGGCCTGTGGATTGCGCTGCCCACCATCACCATGCTGGCCTTCGTGAACCTGGTTCTGGGGCTGATTTCCCGGGTCGCCCAGCAGTTGCAGATCTTCTCGATCGGCTTCTCCATCACCATCTCGGTTGGCTTGTTCGGGCTGCTGTTCACGCTGCCGATGCTGCAGTCGCCGATGCTGGCGGTGCTGGAGCGGTTGCTGGTGCAGTTCCAGCCCTGATGGCCCGCGGGCGCCGTGGCGATAATGCGCCGATGCAGCGCCCGACCTTTTCCTTGACCCGATGCACCGTGTCCCGGCTTGGCCTGATCGCCCTGCTCGGATTTCTGGTGGCGTGTTCGCCGACGCTCAACTGGCGCGACGTGGCGGTCGGCCAGCAGACGCAGGTGCAATTCCCTTGCAGGCCCGAGCACGCGGCCCGGCCACTGATGCTGGGCGGCGTGCCGACGCAGGCCGAGATGTGGGTGTGCGATGCGGGCGGACTGTCCTGGTCCGCCACGGTGCTTGACGTCAGCGATCCCATGCGCCTGGGTGCGGTCCTGCGCGAATCACGCCTGAGTCTGGCGGCGCGACTGCAGGGCAGCGAAGAATCGATGCGCCCGGTGCAGATCAGTGGCATGACACTCAACGAGGAAGCCCGCCGCGTGGTGATCATCGGCAATGTCGGAAAGACCGGCAGGGAGCCGCAGGCACGGGCCGAGGCGGTGTTTGTCGTGCGGGGTTTGCAGGTGTTCCAGTTTGTCGTCCTGGCGCAGCGCGGGGCGCCGGCCCGCTGGGCGGAGAGTGCCGACGAGTTTCTGCGCAGTGTGCGCTGGCCGGGCTGATAATCCGCGCCCATGGCCCGTTTGCTGCTCCTCGCCCACGCCCCGATGGCTTCGACTCTGAAGCTGGTGGCTGCGCACACCTTCCCGGACGCGGCCGAACACCTGCGGGTGTTCGATGTGCCGCCGGACATGCCGCCAGAGGACATCGAGGCGCAACTGCGTGCCCTGCTGCCGGCCGAGGACGATGTCGATCCCGAGGCGCTGCTGTTGATCGACGTGTTCGGCGCCACGCCGGCCAATGTCGCACAGCGGCTGGTCGATGGCGTGCGCATCCGGGCGGTGGCGGGCGTGAACGTGGCGATGCTGTGGCGCACGCTCAGCTCGCCCGACGAGTCCACCGTCAGCGAATTGTTCGACCGGGCCATGAAGGGCGGCACGCAAGGCGTGCTTCCGGTGGCATCCACCCGTCCGCAAAACCAAGCTTTCACTCCTGGCGGCCATGATCCGAACCAACATCACCATCAGCAATAGGCTCGGGCTGCACGCCCGCGCTTCGGCCAAGTTCACCAAGCTGGCCGGCAGTTTCCCTTGCGACATCTTTGTCAGCCGCGCCGGCCGGCGCGTCAACGCCAAGAGCATCATGGGCGTGATGATGCTGGCCGCAGGCTTGGGCAGCGAGATCGAGATCGAAGTCAGCGGCGTGCGCGAGCAGGAAGCCGTGGATGCCCTCTGTGCGTTGGTCAACGACAAGTTCGGCGAAGGCGTCTGAGCCCATGCGCGGCCTGCTGCCGGAGACGCACCGGCTGTATTTCTCGACCGGAGCCATACAGGCCGCGGCGCAAGGCAAAAGCGGAGCGTGAAGGGGTGTTACCGGAGCGACAGGCCGGGGACACGCTGATAGCATCAATGCATGAGCGTGCAGGTTTTCGGATTGCCGGTGTCCCGCGGAGTCGCGATCGGACGTGCCGTGCTGGTGGCTTCCAGCCGGGTGGATGTCGCCCATTATTTTGTCGAACCCCACCAGATCCGCGACGAGATCACGCGACTGGGTATCGCACGCGACCTGGTGTGCTCCGAGCTGGAGTCACTCAAGCAGGAAGTCCAGGGCGACACACCGGCGGAGCTGGTCGCGCTGCTGGATGTGCATGTGATGCTGCTGAACGATGATGTGCTGGCGAGCGCGACCTGCCAGTGGATCGAGGAGCGCCACTACAACGCCGAGTGGGCCGTCGCCGCGCAACTGGACGCACTGACCCGCCAGTTCGACGAAATGGAAGACGAGTACCTGCGCGAGCGCAAGTCGGACGTCGAGCAGGTGGCCGAGCGCTTGCTGCAGGCGCTGGCCCGCGCGGACCGAGCCTGCATGCCGCCGATCATGCGCCGCGGCGCTGTGTCGAACCAGGGTGACGAAACCCCGCTGGTGCTGGTGGCCAATGACATTTCGCCTGCGGACATGATGCAGTTCAAGGGCAGTGTCTTCCGGGGATTCGTCACCGAGGTGGGCGGGCGCACCTCGCACACTGCCATCGTCGCGCGCAGTCTGGACATTCCCGCCGTGGTGGGGGCGCGCGAAGCCAGTCGTCTGGTCCACCAGGATGACTGGGTGATCATCGACGGCGACGCTGGCATCGTGATCGTCGATCCGTCGCCGATGGTGCTGGAGGAATACCGCTTCCGCCAGCGTCAGGGCCAACTGGAGCGTGACCGCCTGGCGCGTCTGCGTGGTCGGCCGGCGGTGACGCTGGATGGACATCGGATCGAATTGCTGGCCAACATCGAGTTGCCTGGGGACACGCCGGCGGCGCTGGATGCAGGTGCGGAAGGTGTGGGCCTGTTTCGCAGCGAGTTCCTGTTCATGAACCGCGCCGGGGAATTGCCGGACGAACAGGAGCAGTTCGAGGCTTATCGGGCAGCGGTGCAGTCGATGCGCGGCCTGCCGGTCACGATCCGCACGATCGACATCGGCGCCGACAAGCCGCTGGACCGCATGAGCGTGCATGAACTCAAGCATGACCACACGCTCAATCCAGCGCTGGGGCTGCGCGCGATCCGCTGGAGCCTGGCCGATCCGGACATGTTCGAGGGGCAATTGCGCGCCATTCTGCGCGCGGCCGTGCATGGTCCCGTGCGTCTGCTTGTGCCGATGATTTCGCATCCGACCGAGATCCGCGCCACGCTGGAGGCAGTGGCACGTGCACGCGCCACGCTGGTCGCCGAAAGCACGCCGCATGGCGTCGTCACGCTGGGCGCGATGATCGAGGTACCGGCGGCGGCACTGATGATGCCGCGCTTTCTTCAGCACTTCGACTTCGTGTCGATCGGCACCAATGACCTGATTCAGTACACCCTGGCCATCGATCGGGCCGACGAATCGGTGGCGCATCTGTACGACCCGTGGCATCCCGCCGTGCTGGGGCTGATTGCCAACACCATCCGCATGGCACAGGCAGCAGGCAAGGGCGTCAGTGTGTGCGGTGAGATGGCGGGAGACCCGGACTTCACCGAGGTGCTGCTGTCGTTCGGACTGCGCTCCTTCAGCATGCATCCGACGCAATTGCCCACCATCAAGCAGCGCATCCTGCGCACCGAGATGGCTGCGTTGGCCGGATTGGCCGAGCGGGTTCTCGACGCAGAAGACCCGAAGCTGGCGGGGCTGTTCGTCGCGCGCAAGGTCGTGTCGGTTCCGCAGGTGGCTTGACCAGAAAATTCTTCGCCAAATCACTTGCCAGGTTGAAAGAATTCGATCTACAATCGACCTCTTCGCTGCAAACGAGTTGTTTTTAACTGACTTGTTTGCAGCGGCGGCAGGTGATGCGACTGCC
>JBEANV010000532.1:0-3686 GCA_041165285.1 Pseudomonadota bacterium
TGCTCATGCCCAAACTTGTTGTTTCGCTGGACGGTGTTGTCATCAAGGAAGTTCAGCTCACCAAGGACAAGACCACCTTGGGCCGGCGTCCTTACAACGACATCGTGATCGACAACCTCGCAGTGAGCGGGGAGCACGCCGTGCTGCAGATGGTCGGTCAGGATGTCTACATCGAGGACCAGAACAGCACCAATGGCACGTACATCAACGGCCGCGCCATCAAGAAGCAGCTCCTGCAACACAACGACACGATTGAGATCGGCAAATACAAGATCAAGTATCTGGTCGAGGACAGCTCCGATTACGAGAAGACCATGATCCTCAAGCCGGGCCAGAACCCGTCCGGCCTGCACGGGCGGCCCACTGCGCCGACGATGCCCAGCGCCTTCCCGCCCTCCGGATTCGGCGGACTGGCCGCGGGCACCGTGCCACAGGCGTCGATCCGGGTGCTGTCGGGCGCGGCGGCCGGGCGCGAGGTTGTGCTCACCAAGGTGGTGACCACGGTCGGCAAACCCGGCGTGCAGGTCGCCTCCATCACGAAGCGGCCCGGTGGCTATGTGTTTGCCCACGTGGAAGGCAATGCCCGGCCGACGGTCAACGGCGCACCGGTGCAGTCGGATCCGGTGCATCTGAAGGATGGCGACGTGATCGAACTCGCTGGCACGCAGATGCAGTTCATGCAGCCCTGAGCGACCTGACTGGCCCGTGTGCTTGTTCACATCGACAGACTCTGGCCCCTACGGCGGGGCGCAAGCAGTGCGGAAGTGCGCAGGGGCTCGCTTGCGCCAGGGTGAGGTGCGGGGCAGCATGGCCGCCTCTGTTGCAAGTCCTCACCTGGAAACCCGATGATTCTGCGTGTCCTAGGCTGCTCGGGCTCGATCGCCCTCGACAACCGGACCACGTCCTTCCTGCTGGACGAACATGTGCTCGTCGATGCAGGAACCGGTGTGGGCGATCTGGCCCTGGACGAGCTGGCCGCGATTGACCACATCGTGCTGACCCATTCGCATCTGGACCATGTGCTGGGCATTCCGCTGATCGCCGACAGCGTCATGCAGCGCCGTCTGGCGATGACGCCGTTCCGGCCGATCCAGGTCCACGGCCTGCCCGAGACGCTGGATGCCTTGCGTCAGCACGTCTTCAACAACGTGATCTGGCCTGACTTCACCCGATTGCCGCGCCAGGACAGGCCGATCCTCGAGCTGGTTCCGTTCCAGACGGGCGACATGCTCAGCCTCAGTGGCCTGCACATCGAGGTGCTGCCGGCATGGCACACGGTGCCAGCCTGCGGCTTTGCTGTGGACACGCCGTCGGGCTGGTGGGTCTTCACGGGGGACACGGGGCCCAATCCAGCCCTCTGGGAGCGTCTGCGCGGACGTCCGATTGCCCAACTGGTGATTGAGACAGCGTTCAACGATGACGAGCGCGCGTTGGCCGAAATCAGCCGCCACCTCTCGCCCTCGATGCTCGCCGCCGAACTGGTCCACCTCGATGTCGACAGCGACACCTCGATCGCCATCACCCACATCAAGCCCGGAGAGATGGCCGCCGTGACCGGGCAACTGGCCGCACTTGACCTGCCCCTGCCGGTCTTCGCGCTGACCCGGGGCGAACGCTACCGGTTCTGATCAGAGCCGCAGGGCATCCCAGCCGGTGCGCACGATCAGCGCCCCCACCACCACGATGAACACGCCGCGCACGAAGCCGGCACCGTGCCGCAATGCCAGCCGCGCGCCCAGCAGACTGCCAATGACATTGGCCCCCGCCATCGCGGCCGCTACCGGCCACCAGACATGGCCAGTCGAGGCAAACAGCGTCAGTGCCGCCACATTGGTGGCCGTGTTGAGCAGCTTGGCCGCCGCCGAGGCGTGCAGGAAGTCGTAGCCCAGCACACGCACGAACAGGAACACAAAGAAGCTGCCGGTGCCAGGGCCGAAGAAGCCGTCGTAGAAACCGACTGCGGCGCCGATCAGCGTGGCCTTCAGGGCTTCTCGACGGTGACAGGTTCCGGGCGTGTGCGTGCGCCCCAGATCCTTGCGCAACAGCGTATAGGCCAGCACCACCAGCAGGATGAGCGGCAGCGCCCGCCGCAGTCCCGTCGCTGGTACCTGCGTCACCAGCCAGGCGCCCGCGAAGCTGCACACCAGCGCAGCCACCGCGGCAGGCGCCAGCGTCGCCCAGTTCATCGTCACCTGCCGGGCGTACTGCACCGTGGCCCAGGCGGTGCCCCAGACGGCTGCGCCCTTGTTGGTGCCGAACAGCGTGGCCGGGGCCGCCGCCGGATAGACCGCAAACAGCGCCGGCACCAGCACCAGCCCGCCCCCGCCGACGATCGCATCGACAAACCCCGCCAGTGCCGATGCCAGCGTCACCCACAACAGATCCATTTCACCTGCCCCCTGAAAAACAAAAGGCACCGGGGTTGCCGGTGCCTTTGAATTGTCTCATCGCGCTCTTGCGCTGCATTCTTGGAGCGTCAGACCTGCCTGGAAGTTTTATTGGGTGGCAGGTGATGGTGTTGTTGTCGTTGGCGCCTGTTGATGGCGCTTGGTGAACCAGTCTCCTCAGTCCCTCGCTCCTGCACGCAGCCACGGAGGGTCTGCGTTTGCGAGTGGCCGAAATGTAGGGGTTGGAGACAACCCACCATATTCGGGCTTTCCCGCACCATCATGGCGTGTTGTCACCATGTAACGCCCGAAAGCAGGCACGCATCAACCCGGATCAGGCCAGGCGATCTTGCAGTACCCACTGCGCCGCCCGCTCGGCCAGCATCAGCGTCGGCGAGTTGGTGTTGCCGCTGGTGATGGTGGGCATCACGCTGGCGTCCACCACACGCAGTCCGGCCACGCCGCGCACCCGCAGACGCGCATCCACCACCGCAGTCGGATCATCCGCCCGGCCCATCTTGCAGGTACCCACCGGGTGGAAGATCGTGGTGGCGATGTCGCCGGCCAGGCGGGCGAGATCCTCGTCGCTCTGGTACTGCACACCGGGTCTGAATTCCTCCGGTCGGTAGACCTGCATCGCCGGCTGCGCCACGATGCGCCGCGTCACGCGCAGCGAGTCGGCGGCGACCTGCCGGTCTTCGGGCGTGGAGAGGTAGTTGGCGAAGATGGCCGGCGCGTCCTCGTGCCGCGGCGAGGTGATGCGGACATGGCCACGCGAGGTCGGGTTGAGGTTGCACACACTCGCCGTGATGGCGTTGAAGCTGTGCAGCGGCTGGCCGAAAGCGTCGAGCGAGAGCGGCTGGACGTGGTATTCGATGTTTGGCCAGGTGAAGGCATCTGTCGTGCGCGTGAAGGCGCCGAGCTGCGAAGGCGCCATGCTCATCGGCCCGGTGCGGCGCAACAGGTATTCGAGCCCGATCTTCGCCTTGCCCCAGGGCGTGGCAGCCAGGGTGTTGAGGGTCTTGACGCCCTGCACCTTGTAGACCGAGCGGATCTGCAAGTGGTCCTGCAGGTTCTCGCCGACACCCGGCAGGTCGTGTTGCACCGGGATGCCATGCTGCTGCAGCAAGGCGCCCGGGCCGATGCCCGAGAGCTGCAGGATCTGCGGGCTGCCGATGCTGCCTGCGCAGAGGATGACCTCTCGGGTGGCAGTGACGGTCTCGACACCATGCGGCGTGACCACCTCGGCGCCGGTGCAGCGCAAGACACCGTCGGCGCCATGTTCGGTCAGCAGGCGGC